>NZ_JBOY01000046.1:0-71922 GCF_000647775.1 Pseudomonas sp. RL
ACAGCGCCAATCCGCCGCTACGCTGAGAGGACCGCCCCGCCGAAAAGGAAACCCGGTGCGCCTACTCCTGCTGCTCGGCCTGCTGAGCCTGGCCGGCTGTACCAGCCTCGCCGAACCGCCCCGCACCAGCCAGGCGCTGCAGCCCGGCGACTCGCCGCTGTCCGAGCGGCTGGCCCGGGAGGCGACCAGCCAGCCACGCGGGCATTCCGGCTTCTACCTGCTGGCCGCCAGCGACGACGCCTTTCGCGCCCGCGCCGAGCTGATCCGCGCTGCGCGCAGCAGCCTGGACCTGCAGTACTACATCTTCCACGACGGCCTGAGCACCGGCCTGCTGGTGCAGGAACTGCTGGCCGCGGCCGACCGCGGCGTGCGGGTGCGCATCCTGCTCGATGACCTGACCAGCGACGGCCGCGACTACGAGATCGCCGTGCTGGCTGCGCATCCGAACATCGAGGTGCGCGTGTTCAATCCGTTGCACGTGGGGCGCACCACCGGCCCCACGCGCCTGCTCGGCCGGCTGTTCAACCTCAACCGCCAGCACCGGCGCATGCACAACAAGCTGTGGCTGACTGACAGCAGCCTGGCCATCGTGGGCGGGCGCAACCTGGGCGACGAGTATTTCGATGCCGAGCCCTACCTGAACTTCACCGACATCGACCTGCTGGCCGGCGGCCCGGTGGCCGCGCAGCTGGCGGTGAGCTTTGACCAGTACTGGAACCACCGGCTGAGCGTGCCGCTCAAGCACTTCCTGCGCCGCGAGCCGGAGGCGCCGCAACTCGTCAAGGCGCGGAAGCGGCTGGCCAACGACATCGCCCGGGCCCGCCAGCAGGACCCACAGCGCTACGCACGCCTGGTGGACTACCGCCACGCGCCGCAGCTGGGAAACTGGCTGAAGGCCCTCACCTGGGCCCACGGCCTGGCGTTGTGGGATGCGCCGAACAAGCTGCTGGCCCAGGCCGAGCCGGATCCCGAATGGCTGTTGATCACCCAGCTGGAGCCCCACCTGCAGGACATGCGTGAGGAGCTGCTGCTGGTGTCCTCCTATTTCATTCCGGCGCGGCAGGGGCTGCTCAACCTGAGTCAGACGGCCCGGGCCGGCGTGGATGTGCGCCTGCTGACCAATTCGCTGGAAGCCACCGATGTGCCCATCGTCCACGGCGCCTATGCGCCCTACCGGCGCAGTCTGCTCAAGGCTGGCATCCAGCTATGGGAGCTGCGGCGCCAGCCCGACGAGGAAAGCAGCTACAGCTTCGGCGGCTCGTCGGAGTCCAGCCTGCACAGCAAGGCGCTGGTCATCGACCGGCGCAAGGTGTTCATCGGCTCGTTCAACTTCGATCCGCGCTCGGTGCTGTGGAACACCGAGGTCGGGGTGCTGGTCGACAGCCCGGCGCTGGCCGAACAGGTGCGCGAGCTGTTGCTGGAGGGTATGAGCCACGGTGTGAGCTACCAGGTGGCCTTCGACGGCGACCGACTGGTCTGGCTGGCCACCGACGAGGATGGCGAGCTGAAAACATTGCGCCGCGAGCCCGGCAGCCTGTGGCGCCACCTGCACGCCTGGCTGGCGCGCCGGCTGGGGCTGGAGAAGATGCTGTAGCTGTGATTGGCGGATCGTGTGCCGGTCAGCGCCGTGCCGCCCGCCCTGCCGCGCCGCGTGGCGCGCTTGGTGGATCGGTGGAGCGCGATCCACCCTACAGTGCGACAGGCGTAGGGTGGACAACGCCGTTCTTGTCCACCATCGCGCCGGCACGGCGCGGCGGGGCGCGGGCTGCTACAGCTTGATCCAGGTCGCCTTCAACTCGGTGTACTTGTCGAAAGCGTGCAGCGACTTGTCTCGGCCATTGCCGGACTGCTTGAAGCCGCCGAACGGCGCGGTCATGTCGCCGCCGTCGTACTGGTTCACCCACACGCTGCCGGCGCGCAGCGCCTTGGCCACCCGATGGGCGCGCGACAGGTTGCTGGTCCATACACCCGCCGCCAGGCCATAGGGCGTGTCGTTGGCGATCCGCACCGCCTCCTCGTCGCTGTCGAAGCCGAGCACCGAGAGCACCGGCCCGAAGATTTCCTCGCGGGCGATCTTCATGGCGTTGTCCACGCCGTCGAACAGGGTCGGCGCCACGTAGGTGCCACCGCTGTCCTCCAGCAGCCGCTGGCCGCCGCATAGCAGCTTCGCGCCGTCCCGATGCCCGGCCTCGATGTAGCCGAGCACGGTTTCCATCTGCTGCTTGTCCACCAGGGCGCCGACCTTGGTGGCCGGGTCCAGCGGGTGCCCCACCTGCCAGGTCTTGAGGGCCTCCACCACCCGGGCGACAAAGTCGTCCTTGATGCTGTTTTCCACCAGCAGGCGCGAGCCGGCGGTACACACCTCGCCCTGGTTGTAGGCGATGGCGCTGGCGGCCGCCTCGGCCGCGGCCTGCAGGTCCGGCGCATCGGCAAAGACGATGTTCGGGCTCTTGCCGCCGGCCTCCAGCCAGACGCGTTTCATGTTGGACTCGCCGGCGTAGATCATCAGTTGCTTGGCGATGCGCGTGGAGCCGGTGAACACCAGGCAATCCACCTCCATGTGCAGGGCCAGCGCCTTGCCGACGGTGTGGCCATAACCGGGCAGCACGTTGAACACCCCGGAGGGAATGCCGGCCTCGACCGCCAGCTGCGCGACGCGGATCGCGGTGAGCGGCGACTTCTCCGACGGCTTGAGCACCACCGAGTTGCCGGCGGCCAGCGCCGGACCGAGCTTCCAGCAGGCCATCAGCAGCGGGAAGTTCCAGGGCACGATGGCCGCCACCACGCCGATCGGCTCGCGGGTGACCAGCCCCAGCTCGTCGTGGGGGGTGGCCGCCACCTCGTCGTAGAGCTTGTCGATCGCCTCGCCGCTCCAGCGGATCGCCCGTGCGGCGGCGGGAATGTCCACCTTCAGCGCGTCCGTGATCGGCTTGCCCATGTCCAGGGTTTCCAGCAGCGCCAGCTCCTCGCGATGCGCCTCGAGCTGTTCGGCGAAGCGGATCATCACCTGCTTGCGCTTGACCGGCGCCAGCCGCGACCAGACGCCGGACTCGAAGCGCTCGCGCGCCACCTGCACAGCCAGTTCGGCATCCGCCACCCCGCAGCTGGCCACCTGGCCGAGGCTGCGCCCGTCGATCGGGCTCTGGCAGTCGAAGGTGTCGCCCTCCACCGCCGCGCGGTAGTGGCCGTCGATGAAGGCACGCGTCTCGATGCGCAGCTCGCGGGCGCGACGCTCCCAGTCCTGGCGGGTCTGGCTCATGGCAGGTTCCTCTGAAGGGATTACGGCCTCGAACCCTACGCAGAGGGAGCGGCCTTTTCAATATTTTTGACGCAACCGTCTATGCGTGTGTTTTATCAAACGATTCAGCCTAGCCGCCCGCTTTGGCAGTAACGCCTCTGCCGACCAGCGGCACGCTCGGGTAACCTGTCGGCCGTCCGCCTTGCCGTATCAGGATCATTCATGCGCCGCTACCGCTCCGACACCCGTTTCGATCAAGCCCAGAGCATCGCCGAACTGGAACACATGGCCCGCTGTCGGCTGCCGAACTTCGCCTGGGAGTACCTGGCCGGCGGCGCCGAGGAAGAAATCACCCTGCGCCGCAACCGCCAGGCGTTTGCCGACATCGGCTTGCTCCCCTCGACGCTGATTTCCTGCGCCGAGCTGGACACCTCCCGCCCGCTGTTCGGCACCACCCGGCCGCTGCCGCTGGCCATCGGCCCGACCGGCTTCAACGGCATGCTGCACAAGGACGCCGACATCGCCCTGGCCCGCGCCGCCCGTGACAAGGGTGTGCCATTCAGCCTGAGCACCGTGTCCAGCAACTCGCTGGAGGAAGTGGCCGCCGCCGTGCCGGATGGCGAGCTGTGGTTCCAGCTTTACTGGCTCAATGACGCCGACGTACAGGAAGACCTGCTGCGCCGCGCCGAGGCCGCCGGGGTGCGCACCCTGCTACTGACCAGCGACGCGGTGCTGATCGGCAACCGCGAGTGGGATCGGCGCAATTTCGCCCGCCCGCTGCAACTCACCTGGCGAAACAAGTTCGACGTACTGCGCCATCCGGGCTGGATTCGCCAGGCGCTGTGGCCGCAGGGCATGCCGAAGATGGGCAACCTGCTGCCCTACCTGCCGGCCGACGCCAGCAACACCGCCGGCGCCGCGCATTTCATGGCCCACAAGATGGAGATGGGCTTGTGCTGGGACAGCCTGGCGCAACTGCGCAAGCGCTGGCCGCATCGACTGATCCTCAAGGGCGTGCAGACCGCCGCCGACGCCCGACGCTGCATGGAAATGGGCCTGGACGGCATCGTGGTCACCAACCATGGCGGGCGCCAGCTGGACGGCGCGCCGGCGACCATCGACTGCCTGCCGGCGATTGCCGAGGCGGTACGCGGCCAACTGACCGTCCTGCTGGACAGCGGTATCCGCCGCGGCAGCGACATCGCCAAGGCCTGCGCGCTGGGCGCCGACGCCGTGCTGCTGGGTCGCGCCACCTTGTTCGGCGTGGCGGTCGGCGGCCAGGCCGGGGCGGCGCATGCACTGAACCTGCTGGAGCAGGAACTGCGCCGCGTGCTGGGGCTGGTGGGTACGCCCAGGCTGGCGGAGCTGGATCGCAGCAAGTTGCTGGCGTTGCGGTCGGTATTGGTGGGCTGAACGGCCCGTTGCGGCGGATTGGTGGCCAATGCGAGGCATTGACCACCCCACGATTGCCCATGCCGTCCGTTGGCCACCGGTTGGCCGCAACGGCGGGGAGGAGTTCAACGCAGTTGGCCGCCGAAAAGGGCGCCCCTGATGCAAAAATCCCAGGCATGAAAAAGCCCGCCGAAGCGGGCTCTTTCAGCGAAAGCCGATCAATTACTTGATCTTGGCTTCCTTGTACATCACGTGCTTGCGCACAACCGGATCGAACTTCTTGATTTCGATCTTGTCGGGAGTGGTGCGCTTGTTCTTGTCGGTGGTGTAGAAGTGGCCGGTACCGGCGCTGGACACCAAACGGATCAGTTCACGCATGACAGTCTCCTTATACCTTCTCGCCGCGAGCGCGCAGTTCAGCCAGAACTGCGTCGATGCCGCGCTTGTCGATGATGCGCATGCCCTTGGCGGAAACACGCAGACGCACGAAACGCTTCTCGGACTCGACCCAGAAACGGTGGTGCTGCAGGTTCGGCAGGAAACGACGACGGGTTTTGTTGTTAGCGTGGGAAATGTTGTTCCCGGTTACCGGACCCTTACCGGTAACTTGACAGACTCTCGACATGCCTCAGCCCTCTATAAACCACATGCCCAACCCGGCATGGGTTGGCCGCTTGATCTCTGCTTCTTTTGACGCGCTGGGCGCCAGATTCGCCGGGGTCGTTCGGCGGCCACTGCGCGAGCAGGAACCGGGCCCCCAGAAAAGAGCGCTGCTTTATACCAGAAGGTCTAGTGGCTCGCAAGAATTGCCATGGCGTGCCACACACGGCGAACCCTCACATCCAGCCCCGCTCGGCCATCGACAGCGGCTCGCCGTCACCCACGATGAAGTGGTCCAGCACCCGCACATCCACCAGCGCCAGCGACTCCTTGAGACGCTCTGTCAGCACCCGGTCCGCCTGGCTCGGCTCGGCTACGCCGGACGGATGGTTGTGGGTGAGGATCAGCGCGGCGGCATTATGCACCAGCGCACGCTTGACCACCTGTCGGGGATAGACGCGTCGATGGTGCCGCGAAACAGCGCCTCGTAGGCGAGCACCCGATGTTTCGCATCCAGGAACAGGCAACCGAACACCTCGTGCTGCTCGTGGCGCAGCTGCGCCTTGAGGTAGTCGCGCACCGCCTGCGGGCTCTCCAGCGCCGAGTCGCGGCGCAAACGCTCCGCCAGATGCCGGCGCGACATCTCCAGCACGGCCTGCAGCTGCGCGTACTTGGCCGGCCCCAGGCCCAGATGGGCGCTGAAGCTGGGCAGATCCGCCTCCAGCAGGGCCCGTAAACTGCCGAACTCGCTGAGCAGGTGCCGCGCCAGATCGACTGCGCTGCGCCCGGCCACGCCGGTGCGCAGGAAAATGGCCAGCAGTTCGGCATCCGACAGCGCCGCCGGTCCCTGTTCCAACAGTTTTTCCCGTGGCCGCTCGGCCGCCGGCCAGTTGCGAATGCTCATGACGTCTCCTTGTCGTCGTGGGGGGGAAATCCGTATTCCCGGCTGGAAAAAACGCGCCGCTAACCGCTCCGAAGCCCCCCGAGGGCTGTGCTATCGTAGCCCACCGCATGCGCGGCAGCGTGCCGCGTCCCCCTCTCCTTATCCCTCTATAAAAGGCAGGCTATGCAGCGGTTGTATCGGAAACGCATCGTCCTGGGTGTGGGCGGCGGCATTGCCGCCTATAAAAGTGCCGAACTGGTACGCAGGCTCCGCGACCAGGGCGCCGAAGTGCGCGTGGTGATGACCCAGGGTGGCCGTGAGTTCATCACTCCGCTGACCCTGCAGGCGCTGTCCGGGCACCCGGTGCATCTGGACCTGCTCGACGCCGCTGCCGAAGCGGCCATGGGCCACATCGAACTGGCGCGCTGGGCCGACCTGGTGCTGATCGCCCCGGCCACCGCCGACCTGATGGCGCGCCTGGCCCAGGGCATCGCCAACGACCTGCTGACCACCCTGGTGCTGGCCACCGACGCCCAGGTGGCGCTGGCGCCGGCCATGAACCAGGCCATGTGGCGCGACCCGGCCACCCAGGCCAACGCCGAACTGCTCCAGCAGCGCGGCATTCGCCTGTTCGGCCCCGGCGCCGGCAGCCAGGCCTGCGGCGACATCGGCATGGGCCGCATGCTGGAAGCCGACGATCTGGCGCAACGGGCCGCCGACTGCTTCCAGCGCAACGTGCTGGATGGCGTGCGCCTGCTGATCACCGCCGGGCCGACCCAGGAAAACATCGACCCGGTGCGCTACATCACCAACCACAGCTCCGGAAAGATGGGCTTCGCCCTCGCCGAAGCGGCGGTGGAGGCCGGCGCCCAGGTGACGCTGGTCAGCGGTCCGGTGTTCCTGCCCACCCCGGACCGCGTGCAGCGCATCGACGTGGTCAGCGCCCGTGACATGCTGGCCGCCTGCGAAGCCAGCATGCCGGCCGATATCCTGATCGCCGCCGCCGCCGTGGCCGATTACCGCCCGGAAGTGGTGGCCGCGCACAAGCTCAAGAAAGACCCCAACAGTGGCGATGGCCTGTACCTGCAGATGGTGCGCAACCCGGACATCCTGGCCACCCTGGCCGGCCGGCCGGATCGCCCGTTCAGCGTCGGCTTTGCCGCCGAGACCGAGAACCTGCTCGAATACGCCTCGGGCAAGCTCAAGGCCAAGAACCTCGACCTGATCGTCGCCAACGACGTCGCCAACCCCAGCATCGGCTTCAACAGCGAAGAGAACGCTATCACCGTTATCGACCGCCAACTGCGGCAGACCGCCTTCGCCCAGACCAGCAAGGGCAAGATCGCCCGCCAGCTGATCGCCTTCATCGCCGACCGCTACCAAACCCGCTGAGACCTTCATGCACGCCCTGCAAGCCAAGATCCTCGATCCCCGCCTGGGCAGCGACTTCCCGCTGCCCAGCTACGCCACCCCCGGCTCCGCCGGCCTCGACCTGCGCGCCATGCTCCAGGACGACCTCACCCTGGAGCCCGGCCAGACCGTGCTGATTCCCACCGGCCTCGCCATCCACATCGCCGATCCCGGCCTGGCCGCATTGATCCTGCCGCGCTCGGGCCTGGGCCATAAGCACGGCATCGTGCTGGGGAACCTGGTCGGGCTGATCGACTCGGACTACCAGGGCGAGCTGATGGTTTCCTGCTGGAACCGCGGCAACGACAGTTTCACCCTCAAGGTCGGCGAGCGCCTGGCCCAGCTGGTGCTGGTGCCGGTGGTCCAGGCCCATTTCGAGCTGGTCAACGAATTCAACAACAGTGAACGCGGCGCGGGTGGTTTCGGCCATTCCGGCAGCCATTGAAAGGAACTCGACATGCAAGCACCCAACCTTCCGGCCAGCATCTTCCGCGCCTATGACGTGCGCGGCATCGTCGGCCAGACCCTGAACGCCGAAACCGCCTACTGGCTGGGCCGCGCCGTCGGTTCGGAAAGCCTGGCCAAGGGCGAGCCGCGCGTGGCCGTGGCCCGCGACGGTCGCCTGTCCGGCCCCGAGCTGCTCGACGCGCTGATCCGCGGCCTGGTGGATTGCGGCTGCCAGGTCAGCAACCTGGGCATGGTGCCGACTCCGGTGCTGTATTTCGCGACCAACACCCTGCCCGGCCGCACCGGCATCATGATCACCGGCAGCCACAACCCGCCGGACTACAACGGTTTCAAGATCGTGGTGGCCGGCGACACCCTGGCCAACGAGCAGATCACCGCCCTCAAGACCCGTATCGACAGCGGTGACCTGGCCAGCGGCCAGGGCCGCGTGGAAGAGGTCGACATCCTGCCGGCCTATGTGGACTACATCCGCAACGATGTGAAGCTGGCGCGCCCGATGAAGGTGGTGATCGACTGCGGCAATGGCGTCGGCGGCGTGGTGGCGCAGGAATTGTTCGAAGCCATCGGCTGCACCGTCATCCCGCTGTTCTGCGAGGTGGACGGCACCTTCCCCAACCACCACCCGGACCCGAGCCATCGGGAAAACGTGGAAGACCTGATCGCGCGCGTACGCGCCGAACAGGCCGACCTGGGCCTGGCATTCGACGGCGACGCCGACCGCGTGGGGGTCATCACCGAGCGGGGCAACATGATCTTCGCCGACCGCCTGCTGATGCTGTTCGCCCGTGACGTGCTGTCGCGCAACCCCGGCGCGGAAGTCATCTACGACGTGAAGTGCACCCGCCATGTGGCCGCGCAGGTGCGCAGCCACGGCGGCCAGCCGCGCATGTGGAAGACCGGCCACTCGCTGATCAAGAAGAAGATGCGCGAAACCGGCGCCCTGCTGGGCGGCGAGATGAGCGGCCACATGTTCCTCAAGGAACGCTGGTTCGGCTTCGACGACGGCCTGTACAACGGTGCCCGTCTGGTGGAGGTCCTCAGCCATCAGGCGCAGGCGGCCGATGAACTGTTCGCCGGCTTCCCGGGCGATCTGGCCACGCCGGAGATCAACGTGAAGGTCACCGACGAGAGCAAGTTCGGCATCATTTCCGCCCTGCAGGCCGAGTCCGACTGGGGCGCCGACGCCGATGTGGCCACCCTGGACGGCGTGCGCGTGGATTACCCGCGCGGCTGGGGCCTGGTGCGCGCCTCGAACACCACGCCGGTGCTGGTGTTGCGCTTCGAGGCGGAGAACGCCGAGGAACTGGCGCGCATCCAGGCGGTGTTCCGCGAACGCCTGCAACGCGTCGCCCCCGACCTGACGCTGCCTTTCTGAGGCGGCGTCGCTGACTTTTCCCGACACCCTGGCGTCTAATTGCCGTTATTCGCCCCCTACCCTGATTGGTTCCATCGGAGTTCCGCATGCTCAGCCGTGATGATGCCGCCCAAGTCGCCAAGGTCCTGTCCGAGGCGCTGCCCTACATTCGCCGCTTCGTCGGCAAGACGCTGGTGATCAAGTACGGCGGCAACGCCATGGAAAGCGACGAGCTGAAGACCGGCTTCGCCCGCGACATCGTGCTGATGAAGGCGGTGGGCATCAATCCGGTGGTGGTGCACGGCGGCGGCCCGCAGATCGGCGACCTGCTCAAGCGCCTGTCCATCGAGAGCCACTTCATCGACGGCATGCGCGTCACCGACAGCGCCACCATGGACGTGGTGGAAATGGTGCTCGGCGGCCAGGTGAACAAGGACATCGTCAACCTGATCAACCGCCACGGCGGCCAGGCCCTCGGCCTGACCGGCAAGGACGCGAACCTGATTCGCGCCCGCAAGCTGAAGGTCAGCCGCCAGACCCCGGAAATGACCCAGCCGGAAATCATCGACATCGGCCAGGTCGGCGAGGTGGAAAGCATCAATGCAGAGCTGATCACCCGCCTGGTGAACGGCAACTTCATCCCGGTGATCGCGCCGATCGGCGTGGGCAAGGACGGCGAGTCCTACAACATCAACGCCGACCTGGTGGCCGGCAAGGTGGCCGAGGCGCTGAAGGCCGAGAAGCTGATGCTGCTGACCAACATCGCCGGCCTGATGGACAAGTCGGGCAAGGTGCTGACCGGCCTGTCCACCGAGCAGGTGGATGCGCTGATCGCCGACGGCACCATCTACGGCGGCATGCTGCCGAAGATCCGCTGCGCCCTGGAAGCGGTGCAGGGCGGCGTGAACAGCGCGCACATCATCGATGGTCGCGTACCCAACGCCGTGCTGCTGGAGATCTTCACCGACACCGGTGTGGGCACGCTGATCACCAATAACCGTCCCGCCTGAGGCGGTCGGAATGCAAAAAGGGGAGCCCGAGGGCTCCCCTTTTTCATGTGGACCGTGAGAGCGCATTCATTCGCGAGCCTTTGGCTTCGGCCTGCACCGAAACGCCTAGTAGGGTGGACAACGTTTTTCATTGTCCACCAACGCGCCGGCACGGCGCCGATCGCCCTACATTACGCGCCCAGGCTGCGGAACGATTCCACCAGCGCCGGCACGCCCGGGAACATGCCGATAGCCGCCATTACGCCGCAGAGTACGGCAAACATCACCAGCGGGATGATCCAGCGCTGCAGATGGCCCAGGCCCTGGCCGCGCTCCTTGTCGCCAATCAGCCCGAGGTTGTCGAGCAGCACGGTCAGCGACCAGCCGAACACCGGGTTCACCAGCGCCGAGGAGAAGATCACGATGGCCGCCGACTGCGAGGTCTTGCCCTCGCGGGTCATCTGCATGCCGGCTTCCAGCAGCGGCAGGAACACGCCGACCATCAGCGCCACGCTGAGCACCGGCGGCCAGATCGCCAGGTCCATCGGGTAGCCCCACAGCGCCGCCACCACGCACAGCAGGCCGGTGAGGATCGCCCCGGCCGGGATGGGCCGCTTGGCGATGGCCGCCGGCACCATGTAGGTGCCCCAGGACGAGGCCAGGTTGCCGCCGCCCAGCGCGGTGCCGACCGCCTGGCGCGCGGCGGCGACGCACATGGTGTCGTCGATGTTCATCAACACCTTCTGCGCCTTGTGGGGGTAGTTCAGCTGCTGGAAGATGCGGTGGCCGAGGAAGTCCGGCGACCACATGGCCACCGCCAGCACGGCGAACGGCGCCACGGCGACGAAATGCTCCAGCTGCGGCAGGCCGAGCTGCCAGCCGCTGTTCTCGCCCCACCAGTACATGGGGTTGAGGTTGGGAATGCCCGGTTCGGTATGGAATTCGAACGGCGCGCCCAGGGCGAAGGCGATCAGCGCCGCCATCGCGCAACCCAGCGGAATCGCCAGCCAGCGCGCGCGCAGGTGTTCTAGGTAGGCATACAGCACGATGGTGGCCAGCACCACCACGAAAGCCAGGTAGCCCATGTCGAAGCCATTGGCCCAGGCGAACAGCGACTTGATCTGCGAGGTCATGCCGATGAAGCCCAGGTAGAGCAGCAGGCCACCACACACGCCGTCGCTGGTCAGCCTCGCCAGCAGGCTGCCGCCGCGCAGCACACCGAGCAGAAAGCCCAGCACGCCGACCATGATGCCCAGCGCCATGGGGTGGCCGCCGGAGGCGACGATCAGCGGAATCAGGGGAATCAGCGGCCCGTGGGTGCCGGCCAGGTTGGCGGTGGGAATCAGGAAGCCGGAGAACAGCACCACGAACAGCAGCGCGGCGATCAGCATCTCGTAGCGCACGTTCTCGATGACGAAGTCGTTGGACAGGCCCAGCGGTCCGGCGAAGGCGGCGACCACCGCGGCGACCATGACGATCTTGCCGATGGTGGCGGCCATCGCCGGCACCCAGTCTTCGTACTCGAAGCGGTAGTCGCGGAAGGGCAGGTTGGGCCGCCAGCGCCGCGGCGCCATGATGGTCAGCTCGTGCTCCAGGTAGTCCGCCCGCCGGGCGAACGCCTTGCTGGGTTTGTGGAGCGCCTGATAGCTCTGGGTCTTGTCGTTCATATCGGAGTCCGCGCGCATACAAAAAGCGCGCGCAAGGTACAGGTCGTGGCGGCAATCCTCGCCCCGACCATTACCCTATTGTGAGCGGACGGCGTTTTTTGCTAGCGCCGCCACCCTAACCGCGTTGCGCGCCCCTGTAGCGGGGAGTGAGGGCTCTTGCGCTTGGAAGCGCACGGCGCCGGGACGCGCGCCCCGGCACCGGCATTTCGGACGAGCGGACGCGCGTCCGATGACAAGCAGCCTGCTCAGACGCCGTATTGCGCGCGGTAGGCTTCCACCGCCGGCAGGTACTGTTTGAGCTGGGCATCGCCGGCCAGGTATTCGAGCACCTGCTCCAGCGAAACGATGCTGACCACCGGCATGCCGAAGTCGCGTTCCACTTCCTGGATCGCCGACAGCTCGCCCTGGCCGCGCTCCTGGCGGTTGAGGGCGATCAGCACGCCGGCCGGCGTAGCGCCCTGGGCCTTGATGATCTGCATGACCTCGCGAATGGCGGTGCCGGCGGTGATCACGTCGTCGATGATCAGTACGCGGCCCTGCAGCGGCGCACCCACCAGGGTGCCGCCTTCGCCATGGTCCTTGGCTTCCTTGCGGTTGAAGCACCAGGGCAGATCACGGTCGTGTTGCTCGGCCAGCGCCACGGCGGTGGCCGCCGCCAGGGGGATGCCCTTGTAGGCCGGCCCGAACAGCACGTCGAAGGCCAGGCCGCTGTCGACCACGGCCTCGGCGTAGAACCGCCCCAGCTGGGCCAGCGCGGCGCCGCTGTTGAACAGCCCGGCATTGAAGAAGTAGGGGCTGGTGCGCCCGGACTTGAGGGTGAACTCGCCGAAACGCAGAACACCGCGCTCGATGGCAAAACGAATGAAGTCGCGCTGATACGCCTGCATGAGGAAATCCGAAGTTGGCCGGTTGCAAACGCGCGGCATGATACACCCGCGCCGCGCCCGCCGCATTTGCAGGCGCCGGCTGCGCTCCGGCGTCAGGCAGTGATAAGATTCGCGGCATCTTGCCGACCGGCTCACGAAGCCGGTTTTCTGTGAACACCTGAACCGCTTATCCAGCGGTTCCCCGGGGCCGGAATCCGTTTCCGCTCGCCCCCGCCCTACCTATTGGGATACCTATGCGGATCATCAACCTGAACGTGAATGGCATTCAGGCAGCCGCCGAACGTGGCCTGCTCAGCTGGCTGCAGGCCCAGAATGCAGACGTGATCTGCCTGCAGGACACGCGCGCCTCCGCCTACGAGCTCGAAGACCCGGCCTTCCAGCTGGATGGCTACTACCTGTACGCCGCCGAAGCGGAAGTGCCCAGCCAGGGTGGCGTGGCGATCTATTCGCGCCTGCAGCCCAAGGCGGTGATCAGCGGCCTGGGCTTCGAGCTGTGCGACCGCTACGGACGCTACCTGCAGGCGGACTTCGACAAGCTGAGCATCGCCAGCCTGCTGCTGCCCAGCGGGCATGGCGGCGACGAGCAGCTGAACCAGAAGTTCAAGTTCATGGAAGACTTCGCCCATTACCTCGACAAGCAGCGCCGCAAGCGCCGCGAGTACCTGTATTGCGGCTCGCTGTTCCTGGCGCACCAGAAGCTGGACGTGAAGAACTGGCGCGACTGCCAGCAGCTGCCCGGTTTCCTGCCGCCCGAGCGCGCCTGGATGGACCAGGTGCTGGGCACCATGGGCTATGTGGACGCACTGCGCGAGGTCAGCCGCGAGGGCGATCTGTACAGCTGGTGGCCGGACAGCGAGCAGGCCGAGACGCTCAACCTTGGTTGGCGCCTGGACTACCAGCTGCTGACTCCCGGCATGCGCCGCTTCGTGCGTACCGCCAAGCTGCCGCGCCAGCCGCGCTTCTCCCAGCATGCGCCGCTGACCGTCGATTACGACTGGCTACTGAGCGTCTGAGCCTCAGCCCACCTGAAACGCCGCCTGTTCATGCGGCGTTTTTTCTGGATTTCATCTATTCCGAAACTGCGTTTCGCCTGGCGGACTCCATTCAAGCTGAACATTGCTCGGCCGATATCGCCCACAAATGCGGCGAAAAGCTGGCGCCAAGAATAATTCTCCAGCTCTGCCCTTCCGCCGATACCCCGGAACTCTGGAGATTCGAATGTTGAACTGGTTTGGAAACCTGAGCGTGAGTCGCAAGCTGGGACTGGGCTTTGGCCTCGTGCTGATATTCACCCTGGCCCTGGCGCTGATCGGCTGGAACAGCCTGAGCAATATGATCCACCGCAGCGACCGCATGGTGCTGGTTACCGACCTCGGCGCCGCCACCAACCGGGTGCAGATCAGCCGCCTGGAGTACATGCTCACCGACGGCGACGAGCAGGCGGCACGCACCGCGCAGGCCGACCTGAAGGCGCTGCGCGACCTTTACGAACGCTTCCTGAAAATCGCTGTTTCCCCTTCTGACATCCGGCTGCTCAAGGACATGACCAACGAGATCACCGGCTATCAGCAGGCTCTGGAACAGATGCTGGCCGCCGTCGCCAGCACCCAGTCCGCACGGCGGGACATGATTGCCCAAGGCAACCTGGTGGTTGGTCGCATCAATGCGGTGCGTGCCCGCATCGATGAGCAGGAGTCCGCTGATCAGCGCGCCCGCCTGTTCCAGGCATTCACGGGTTTCAACGATCAGATGCTGGTGACCCGCTACGAGGTGCGTGGTTTCATGATGACCGGTTCGGCCGATCGCGAGCGCACCCTGGACAACCAGATGAAGACCACGTTGGCCTCCCTCGAACAGATCGAGCCGTTATTCGTGCGCCTATTCCCCACCGACCTGCAGCAACTCAAGAGCGCACTGCAGGGTTACTTCGCCTCGCTGGACGACTACAAGCGTAGCCTGCGCGCCATGAAGGAGATCGGCCCGCGCATGACTGAGCATGCCAACGGACTGTTGCACCTGACCGAGCAGTTGCAACAGAACCAGATGGTCCATCGTGACAACGACAGCAATCAGGCACGCCTGCTGCAAATCAGCGGCGCGCTGGGTGCGCTGCTGCTCAGCCTGCTTGCGGCCGTGGTGATCACCCGCCAGATCACCCAACCCCTGCAGGAGACCCTGGAGATCGCCCGCCGCATCGCCGACGGCGATCTGACCAGCGATGCCAGCATTACCCGCCGTGACGAGCTGGGTGTCCTGCAGCAGGGTATCCAGGACATGGCCGGCACGCTGCGCGAGCTGATCGGTCGTATTCGCGACAGCGCCACGCAGATTGCCAGCTCCGCCGAGGAATTGTCGGTGGTAACCGAGCAGACCAGCACCGGCGTCGGCAAACAGAAGACCGAGACCGATCAGGTGGCCACCGCGATGCACGAGATGTCCGCCACCGTGCAGGACGTGGCGCGCAACGCCGAACTGGCGGCCAGGGCAGCCAACGAAGCGGACAACCAGGCCCGCGACGGCGACCGGGTGGTCAACGAGGTCGTCGCGCAGATCGAGCGCCTGGCCGGCGAGGTCAATCGTTCGACCGAGGCCATGGCCCAGCTGGAGCATGAAAGCAACAAGATCGGCAGCGTCATGGACGTGATCAAGGCGGTCGCCGAGCAGACCAACCTGCTGGCACTCAACGCCGCCATCGAGGCCGCGCGGGCTGGTGAAGCCGGACGCGGCTTCGCCGTGGTCGCCGACGAGGTGCGCACCCTGGCGCAGCGCACCCAGCAGTCCACCGAGGAGATCGAGGAGCTGGTCGCCGGCCTGCAGAACGGTACGCAGCGGGTCGCCAGCAGCCTGCACAGCAGCCACAGCCTGGCCGGCAGCAGCGTGGAGCTGACCCGCAAGGCCGGTGCCGCGCTGGGCAGCATCAACAAGGGTGTCTCCAATATCCAGTCGATGAACCAGCAGATTGCCGCCGCCGCGGAGCAGCAGAGCGTGGTGGCCGAGCAGATCAGCCGCAGCGTGATCAGCGTGCGCGACGTGACCGAGCAAACCACCGTCGCCTCGCAGGAAATCGCCAAGTCGAGTACCGAGCTGGCGCGCCTGGGCAACCAGCTGACCGCGATGGTCAGCCGCTTCCGCATCTGATCGCACGCCGACACTCTGGAAAAACGCCGCGCCCCTCGGAGCGCGGCGTTTTTCATTCACAGCCTGCTCACAGGTCCTCGGTCAGCAGGGCCTCGGGCGCATAGCGGCGGACCGATTCGCAGCCCTGTTCGGCGCTGGCCAGGCTGGCGTACATCTGGCTCTGGCCGACCACCTGGCCGTTGCTGGCCTTGAGCACGAAGTAGTGCTTGCCGTTGCTGCTCTCCTTCACTTCGAACGCGCCGTCGCGCTTGGCGTTGCGGCGCACCGAATCGATGCCGTTGAGCGCCGAGTCGCGTGCCTTGTACTGTTCGCTGGAGAGGATGACCTGGCCGTTGCTGGCCAGCAGATTGAAGTGGAACTGGCCATTGCTGACCTTCTTCAGATGGAACTTGCCGGGCGGCATGGCGACACCTCCTGTGCTGTGTGCCTGCCGACAAGCGTAGGCCGCTTCGCGCACGGCTGCGTTTCGCCGGAAGCAGCCGGCCACGGTGGCCCTAACGTTGTGCGGTGGGGGCGCAGCACCGTAGGGTGGACAACGTTTTCCTTGTCCGCCATCGCGCCGGCACGGTGCGCTGCTGGATCGATGAAGCGCGATCCACCCTACGGCAGGCCCGGCGTTCAGGTCCGGGTCAGGGTCTGCACGCCGGTCGGAGTGCCGAGCAGCAGCAGGTCGGCCGGGCGCGCGGCGAACAGGCCGTTGGTGACCACGCCGACGATGGCATTGATGT
The DNA here is from genome assembly GCF_000647775.1 of Pseudomonas sp. RL. NCBI lineage: Bacteria > Pseudomonadati > Pseudomonadota > Gammaproteobacteria > Pseudomonadales > Pseudomonadaceae > Pseudomonas > Pseudomonas sp. RL. The sequence goes on from NZ_JBOY01000046.1 coordinate 16,755, forward strand.
CGGCTTCCAGCTTCACCGCATCAAGAATGTGCAGGTTGTGCACATCGAGAATCACGTTGCCGTTGTCGGTCAATACACCCTCGCGGTACACCGGGTCGCCGCCCAGCTTGACCAGCTGACGCGCCACATGGCTGCGCGCCATGGGAATCACCTCCACCGGCAGCGGGAAGTTGCCCAGCACCGGCACGCGCTTGCTGGCGTCGGCGATGCAGATGAAGGTGCGCGCCACGGCAGCGACGATCTTCTCGCGGGTCAGCGCCGCGCCGCCGCCCTTGATCAGCTCCAGGCGGTCGTTGGCCTCGTCGGCGCCATCGATGTAGAACTCCAGCTCGGCCACCGAATTGAGGTCGTACACCGGAATGCCATGATTCTTCAGGCGCTGGGCGGTGGCTTCCGAGCTGGCCACCGCGCCGTCGAAGTCCATCTTGTGGCGCGCCAGGGCGTCGATGAAGAAGTTGGCGGTGGAGCCGGTGCCCACGCCGATCACGCTGTTGCGTTCGAGGCGGGGAAGAATGTGATCGACAGCGGCCTGGGCCACGGCCTGCTTGAGCTGATCCTGGGTCATCGCGAGGTGCCTGGGGAGAGACGGGAGGGCGCGGATTATACCCCCAAGTCCACGGCGGGCGAGGAGCCGGCCGGCGCGGACGGTGCGCCCGACGAAGCGGAGGAGTAGACTTCCCGGCTCCCGCAACCGCCGCTCAAGACCGCCACGATGCTCGAACAGTACGTCAAGAAGATCCTCACCTCGCGCGTCTACGACGTCGCCGAGGAAACCCCTCTGCAACCCGCTCGCCAGCTGTCGGAACGCCTGGGCAACCAGATTCTGCTCAAGCGCGAAGACCTGCAGCCGGTGTACTCGTTCAAGATTCGTGGCGCCTACAACCGCATTGCGCAGCTCACCGAGGAAGAACGGGCGCGCGGCGTGGTCACCGCCTCGGCCGGCAACCATGCCCAGGGCGTGGCGCTGGCGGCGCGCCACCTGGGCATCAAGGCGACCATCGTCATGCCGCGCACCACGCCGGAGCTCAAGGTGCAGGGCGTGCGTGCGCGGGGCGGCAAGGTGGTGCTGCACGGCGACGCCTTCCCCGAGGCGCTGGCCCACTCGCTCAAGCTGGTGGAGGAAAAGGGCCTGGTCTACATCCACCCCTACGACGATCCAGAGGTGATCGCCGGCCAGGGCACCGTGGCCATGGAGATCCTGCGCCAGCAGCAGAACCAGCTGGACGCCATCTTCGTGCCGGTGGGCGGCGGCGGGCTGATCGCCGGCATCGCGGCCTATGTGAAGTACCTGCGCCCCGAGACCAAGGTGATCGGCGTCGAGCCGGAGGACTCCAACTGCCTGCAACAGGCGATGGCGGCCGGCGAACGGGTGGTGCTGCCGCAGGTGGGCCTGTTCGCCGACGGCGTGGCGGTGTCGCAGATCGGCGACTACTGCTTCGCGGTGTGCCGCCACTTCGTCGACGAGGTGATCACCGTCAGCACCGACGAGCTGTGCGCGGCGATCAAGGACATCTACGACGACACCCGCTCGATCACCGAACCGGCCGGCGCGCTGGGCGTGGCGGGCATCAAGAAGTACGTGGCCCGCGAAGGCGTGGCCGGGCAGGTGCTGGTGGCGGTCGATTCGGGCGCCAACATCAACTTCGACCGCCTGCGCCACGTGGCCGAACGCGCCGAGCTGGGCGAGAAGCGCGAGGCGATCATCGCGGTGACCATTCCCGAGCAGCCCGGCAGCTTCAAGCAGTTCTGCCAGGCGATCGGCAAGCGGCAGATCACCGAGTTCAACTACCGCTACAACAGTTCCAGCGAAGCGCACATCTTCGTCGGCGTGCAGACCCACCCCGAGCACGACCCGCGCGAGGCGCTGGTGGACGGCCTGCGCGAGAAAGGTTTCCCGGTGCTGGACCTGACCGACGACGAACTGGCCAAGCTGCACGTGCGGCACATGGTCGGCGGGCGCGCCAACGGCGTGCGCGGCGAGCGGGTGCTGCGCTTCGAGTTCCCCGAGCGGCCGGGCGCGCTGTTCAACTTCCTCAACAAGCTGGGCGGGCGCTGGAACATCAGCATGTTCCACTACCGCAACCACGGCGCCGCCGACGGCCGCGTGCTGGCCGGGCTGCAGGTGCCGGAAGAGGAGCTGCACCTGTTGCCGGCGGCGTTGGATGCCATCGGCTACCCCTACTGGGACGAAAGCGACAACCCGGCCTACCAGCTGTTCCTCGGCTGAGGCCGCCGACATGGCCGGCTGCGTGCCGGCCTGCACTGCCCTTGCCGCGCCAAGGGTGAATTGCGGCGCGCCACACAGTAGACTGTGCCGCTTCCCTTCCTGCACACGAGCCGGGTCGATGTCGTCTGTCTTTCCCGAAGATTCCGTGGGTCTGGTCGAGCCCCGTATTGCACATTTCGCCGAGCCGCTGGCCCTGGCCTGTGGACGCGAACTGGCCGACTACCAGCTGATCTACGAAACCTATGGCACGCTCAACGCCGCGCACAGCAATGCGGTGCTGATCTGCCACGCCCTGTCCGGCCATCACCATGCCGCCGGCTACCACAGCCCCGAAGACCGCAAGCCGGGCTGGTGGGACAGCTGCATCGGGCCGGGCAAGCCCATCGACACCAACCGCTTCTTCGTGGTGGCGCTCAACAACCTGGGCGGCTGCAACGGCTCCACCGGCCCGGCCAGCCTCAATCCGGCTACCGGCAAGCCCTACGGCGCCGATTTCCCGGTGGTCACCGTAGAGGACTGGGTGAACAGCCAGGCACGCCTGGCCGATCGGCTCGGCATCGAACAGTGGGCGGCGGTGGTCGGCGGCAGCCTCGGCGGCATGCAGGCGCTGCAATGGACCATGAGCTATCCCGAGCGCGTGCGCCACTGCCTGTGCATCGCTTCGGCGCCGCGCCTGTCGGCCGAGAACATCGCCTTCAACGAGGTGGCGCGTCAGTCGATCCTCACCGACCCGGATTTCCACGGCGGCCACTTCTACGAGCACGACGTGCTGCCCCGCCGCGGACTGCGCCTGGCGCGCATGGTCGGCCACATCACCTACCTGTCCGATGACGCGATGGGCGCCAAGTTCGGCCGCGAGCTGAAGACCGATCGCCTCAACTACGACTTCCACAGCGTGGAATTCCAGGTGGAAAGCTACCTGCGCTATCAGGGCGACGAGTTCTCCACCCGCTTCGACGCCAACACCTACCTGCTGATGACCAAGGCGCTGGACTACTTCGACCCGGCGGCCGCGCATGGCGGCGACCTGGCCAGGGCGTTGGCGGTGGCCAAGGCGGACTTCTGCCTGATGTCCTTCACCACCGACTGGCGCTTCTCCCCGGCCCGTTCGCGGGAGCTGGTGGACGCCCTGCTGGCGGCGCGCAAGAACGTCAGCTACGTGGAGATCGACGCGCCCCAGGGCCACGACTCCTTCCTGTTGCCGGTGCCGCGCTATCAGCAGGTGTTCAGCAGCTACATGAACCGCATTGCCATCTGAGGAAGTCCCCATGCGCGCCGATCTGGACATCATCCAGGAGTGGATTCCCGCCGGCAGCCGGGTGCTCGACCTCGGCTGCGGCACCGGAGAACTGCTGGCCTGGCTGCGTGACCACAAGCAGGTCACCGGCTACGGCCTGGAGATCGACCCGGACAACATCGCCCGCTGCGTCGAGCGTGGCGTCAATGTCATCGAACAGGACCTGGACAAGGGCCTGGGCAACTTCGCCACCGGCAGCTTCGACGTGGTGGTGATGACCCAGGCGCTGCAGGCCGTGCACTACCCGGACCGCATCCTCGACGAGATGCTGCGGGTGGGGAAGACCTGCATCGTCACCTTCCCCAACTTCGGCCACTGGCGCTGCCGCTGGTACCTCACCACCAAGGGCCGCATGCCGGTGTCCGAGTTCCTGCCGTACACCTGGTACAACACACCGAATATCCACTTCTGCACCTTCGAGGATTTCGAGCAGCTGTGCCGCGAGCGCCAGGCGCGGGTGCTCGAGCGCCTGGCTGTGGATCGCCAGCACCGCCACGATTGGGGCAGCCGCCTGTGGCCTAATCTGTTGGGTGAGATCGGCATCTACCGGCTCAGCAGCCCCGGCCTGCAGGATCACCCGGTCGCCCCCTGACCCCACGTTTCCGAGGAGACCTCACCATGCGCCGTCTATTCCTGTTGTTCTTCAGCCTCTGCCTGGCGCTGCCGGCCCTGGCCGAACGCAAGTACAGCTTCGATGACCTGGACGTACATTACAGCGCGTTCAACTCCAGCTTCCTGCAGCCGGAAATCGCCGCCGCCGCCGGGCTGACCCGTGCCGGCAACCGGGGCGTGCTGAACATCGCCGTACTCAAGGCCGGCAAGCCGATCACCGCCACCGTCAGCGGTCAGGTGCGCAACCTGATGGGCCAGATCACCAACCTCAGTTTCCGTCAGGTGCGCGAGGGCGAGGCGGTCTACTACCTGGCGCAATTCCCCATCGGCGAGGAAACCCTCAGCTTCACGGTCAACGTGCAGAGCGCCGGCGGGCCGCGCAACAGTTTCTCCTTCAACCAGGAATTCTTCCCCGATCGATGAGCCTCTTCAGCGAACTGGTGCTGGCCAGCCACAACGCCGGCAAACTCAAGGAACTGCAAGCCATGCTGGGCGCGCAGGTGCGGGTACGCTCTATCGGTGAGTTCTCCACGGTCGAGCCGGAGGAAACCGGCCTGTCGTTCGTCGAGAACGCCATCCTCAAGGCGCGCCATGCGGCGCGCATCAGCGGCCTGCCGGCGCTGGCCGACGACTCCGGCCTGGCGGTGGACGCCCTGGGCGGCGCGCCCGGCATCTACTCGGCGCGCTACGCCGGCGGCGCGGGCGACGCGGCCAACAACGCCAAGCTGCTCGAGGTCCTGCGCGACGTGCCGGACGAGCAGCGCACCGCCCAGTTCGTCTGTGCCCTGGCGCTGGTGCGGCATGCCGACGATCCGTTGCCGATCCTCTGCGAAGGTCTGTGGCACGGCAGCATCCTGCACGCGGCCCGTGGCGAGCACGGCTTCGGCTACGACCCGCTGTTCTGGGTGCCGGAGCGCGAATGCTCCAGCGCCGAGCTGCCGCCCGCGGAAAAGAACCAGCTCAGCCACCGGGCCCGCGCCATGGCGCAGCTGCGCGCGCGCCTGGGCCTATGAGCGGCACTGCGGACCACGCCAGCGGTTTCCGGCTGCCGCCGCTGGCGGCCTATGTGCACATCCCCTGGTGCGTGCGCAAATGCCCCTACTGCGACTTCAACTCCCACGCCGCCGGCCCGCAACTGCCGGAGCGTGAGTACGTGGACGCCGTGCTGGCCGAGCTTGGCCAGCGCCTGGACCAGGTCCATGGCCGCAAGCTTGTCTCGGTGTTCTTCGGCGGCGGCACGCCCAGCCTCTTCTCGCCCCAGGCGCTGGAACGCATCCTCGCCGGCCTGGAACGACGCGTGGGCTTCGCGCCGGACATCGAGATCACCCTGGAGGCCAACCCGGGCACCTTCGAGCAGGCCAAGTTCCGCGACTACCGCAGCCTGGGCATCAACCGGCTGTCCATCGGCGTGCAGAGTTTCCAGGCCGACAAGCTCAAGGCGCTGGGGCGCATCCACGATGGCGAGGAAGCCATCCGCGCCGCCGACATGGCGCGGGCGGCCGGCTTCGACAACTTCAACCTCGACCTCATGCACGGCCTGCCGGAGCAGAGCCTCGACGATGCCCTGCAAGACCTGCGCACCGCCATCGCCCAGCAGCCGACGCACCTTTCCTGGTACCAGCTGACCCTGGAGCCGAACACGGTGTTCTGGAGCCAGCCGCCACAGCTGCCCGAGGACGACATCCTCTGGGACATCCAGGAGGCCGGCCAGGCACTGCTCGCCGAGCATGGCTATGCCCAGTACGAGACCTCCGCCTACGCGCAGCCCGGCCGTCAGGCACGCCACAACCTCAACTACTGGACCTTCGGCGACTTCCTCGGCCTGGGCGCCGGTGCCCACGGCAAGCTCAGCGGGAGCGACGGGGTCATCCACCGCACCTGGAACACCCGCCTGCCCAAGGACTATCTGGACCCGGACAAGGCCTTCGAGGCCGGTCGCCGCGTGCTGGCGCCGGACGAACTGCCGTTCGAGTTCCTGATGAACGCCCTGCGCCTGACCCAGGGCGTGCCAGCGACGCTGTTCACCGAACGCACCGGCCTCGACCTCCGGGAGCTGAACGAAGCCCGCCGCGAAGCCGAGCGCCGCGGCCTGCTCAGCCCCGACGCCCAGCGCCTGGTGGCCACGGCACAGGGCCAGCTGTTCCTCAACGACCTGCTCCAGCTGTTCCTGCCGTAGCAGCCACTTCGCTAGCGCACCGAACCTGTAGGAGCGACGTCAGTCGCGAGCTTTGGGATGCGCGCGCGAAAAAGCATCGCGGCTGAAGCCGCGCCTAGAAAAGCGGGGCTCGAGACCGCTTGGCTTTCGGAGTGCGTTCCAGAGCGGTTATAAAGGCGCCTTCGTCATTCACGGAGCGGTAACCGATGGACATGTTTCTGGACCTGATCATCAGCCTGTCGCGCTGGTGTCGCGGCCACTTGAGCGAGATCGCCCTGGCCCTGCTGGCCACGTTGCTGGTGCTGTTCGGCCCGCACCTCAACGCCTGGCTGCAGCGCACCATCGGCGGGCTCAACTTCGTATTGCGCACACTGCTATTCGTGGTGTTCTGCGCCTTGGTCTACGGTTTCGGCCTGGTCTTCACCAGCCCCTGGCTGGCCCAGGGCCTGGCCTACTTCAACAACTACACGCTGGCGCCGGTGGTGCTGGTGGCCTTCCTGCTGCTGGGCGTGGCGGCGGACCGGCGATGAAACGAAAGCGGCGCACCGAAGTGCGCCGTTCCTTTTGCCCGCCCGGGGTCAGTTACCCAGGCGCAGGGCCTGAGCCGAGAAGTCGCGCGGCGTCAGGCGCACGCCGAAATCGTAGGGCGGCTCGTTGTTGTCCAGCCCGTCGACGAAGTAGCGGCCACCCTTGAAGTCGTACACGGTCTCCAGTGTGCTCAGGAACACCGGGACTTCGTAATAGGTGATCGGATGGGCTTCCTGCAGGCCGATCAGCTCGCCGGACTCGTCGTACAGGTCCACCGCCAGGATCTGCCAGCTGTCCTCGTCGATGTAGAAGCGCCGCTTGGCATAGGGGTGCTTGAAGCCGATACGCAGGTCGGCCTCGACCACCCAGACACGGTGCAGCTCGTAGCGCAGCAGCGCGGAGTTGACCGTCTTGGCGCCGAGGATCTCATCGTAGGGAATGCGCTGCTGGTGCACCTTGTAGCTGTTGTACGGCACGATCATCTCGCGCTTGCCCAGCAGCTTCCACTCGTAGCGGTCCGGCGCGCCGTTGTAGGCGTCCACCATGTCGGCGGTGGCCATGCCGTTGGTGTCCGGCTGCAGCGAGTCGTAGGCCAGCGACGGCAGGCGGCGCACGCGGCGCTCGCCGCGGTTGAAGCGCCAGGCCTTGCGGAGCGCCAGCACCTGGTCGAGGGTTTCCTGCACCACCAGCGCCGAGCCGGCCAGCTTGGCCGGCGCGGTGATCTTGTACTTGTAGTGGAACAGGGTGTTGTCCAGCTCGCCGGGGGTCATGCCTTCGCGGTTGTAGACGAAGTAGATTTCCCGGTCGAGCTTGAGCAGGTTGTAGCTGCCGTTGCTCAACACCGCCGCCTGGTTGGTCAGCATGCGCAGCTGCTCGCCCCGGTAGCGGGTGATGTGGTTCCAGATGGCTTCCAGGCCATTCTGCGGCAGCGGGAAGGGCACGCCGGCGGCAGCGCCCTCGATGCCGTTACCGCCGGAGATCAGCTTCGCCCGGGTGGCGTTCTGCCGCGTGGCGGTGTACAGCCGCTCCGGCACCGCCGCGCTGCGCCGGGTCGGGTAGACGCGCACGGCGTAGTCCGGGTAGAGGGTCAGCAAACGCTGCATCCCTTCCGGCAACCGGTCGCGGTGGTTGTTGAGGGTGTGCTTGTCGATGATCAGCAGCGGCTGGTCGCCCGCGTAGGGATCCGGATGGTGGCTGCCCGGCTGGTAGCCCGCCGGCGGCTGGGTGATGCCGCCAGTCCAGGCCGGAATGGTGCCTTCGGGGTTGCCAGCGCGTTCGGCACCCAGCGGTGTCAACTCCCGACCCAGACGCTCGGCCTGGGCCGGCGACACGGCGGCTTGCGCCTGCAGCACGCAGCAGGCCAATAACAGCATGGCAATAGGTTTCAACACAGTTCGCTCCCTGGCACATGGCGTGCCGTCCTGCGGGACGGCCAGGCGTGCCGTCGTCCATTGTTTGTCTGTGAGGAAAAATCAGCGCGCCGGTGCTTCCGGCGTTGTTGTTGTTTTCCGTCCTGCTGGAGGCCGTCTCAGGCGGTTCGCTGGAACTTCAGGTCCCAGACGCCATGGCCGAGGCGTTCGCCGCGCCGTTCGAACTTGGTCACCGGGCGCTCCTCCGGGCGTGGCACATAGCCAGCGTCGCCGGCGAGGTTGGCATATCCGGGGGCGGCGCTCAAGATTTCGAGCATGTGTTCCGCATAGGGTTGCCAATCAGTCGCCATATGCAGCACACCGCCGACCTTGAGCTTCTGGCGAACCAGTTCGGCGAAGGCCGGCTGCACGATGCGCCGCTTGTTGTGTCGCGCCTTGTGCCAGGGATCGGGGAAGAACAGCAGCACGCGGTCCAGGCTGGCGTCGGGAATGCAGGTGCGCAGCACCTCCAGCGCGTCGCAGCTGTACACGCGCACGTTGGTGAGGTTCTGCAGCAGCAGGCCGTTGAGCAGCGCGCCGACGCCGGGCCTGTGTACCTCGACGCCGATGAAGTCCTGCTCGGGGGCGGCGGCGGCCATCTCCAGCGTGGCCTGGCCCATGCCGAAACCGATCTCGAAGGTACGCGGCGCCTGGCGGCCGAACAACTGGTCGAGATCGAGCAGGCCGCCCTCGAGTTCCAGGCCGAATTTCGGCCAGCCCAGTTCCAGGCCGCGCTGCTGGCCGGTGGTCATGCGTCCGGCGCGCATCACGAAGCTCTTGATGGTGCGGCGGTGCTCGGGCGGGAGATCGGCGGTGTCAGTCATGGTGTTTCCGGCAGAGAAAAGAAGCGGGCCCGGGGCTCATCCCCGGGCGGGAACGGATCAGCGAAGCAGGCCTTCCAGGGGTGAGGAGGCGCTGGCGTAGAGTTTCTTCGGCATACGCCCGGCCAGGTAGGCGAGACGGCCGGCTTCCACGGCGTGCTTCATGGCCTGGGCCATCAGCACCGGGTGCTGGGCGTGAGCGATGGCGCTGTTGAGCAGCACGGCGGCGCAACCGAGCTCCATGGCGATGGTGGCGTCCGAGGCGGTGCCGACACCGGCGTCCACCAGCACGGGAACCGGCGACTCCTCCAGGATGATGCGCAGGTTGTACGGGTTGCAGATGCCCAGGCCACTGCCGATCAGGCCGGCCAGCGGCATCACCGCGATGCAGCCGATCTCGGCCAGCCGACGGGCGACGATGGGGTCGTCGCTGGTGTAGACCATCACGTCGAAGCCTTCCTTGACCAGCGTTTCGGCGGCGGCCAGGGTTTCAACCACGTTGGGGAACAGGGTCTTCTGGTCGGCCAGCACTTCCAGCTTCACCAGGTTGTGGCCATCCAACAGCTCGCGGGCCAGGCGGCAGGTGCGTACTGCTTCCTCGGCGGTGTAGCAGCCGGCAGTGTTGGGCAGGATGGTGTAGCGCTCGGGGCTGATCACATCCAGCAGGTTGGGTTCGCCGGGGTTCTGGCCGATGTTGGTGCGGCGCACCGCGACGGTGACGATCTCCGCGCCGGAGGCCTCGATGGCCTGGCGGGTTTCTTCCAGATCCTTGTACTTGCCGGTGCCCACCAGCAGGCGCGACTGGTAGGTGCGCCCGGCAAGGGTGAAGGGTTGGTCATGCGCGGCGAGGGTCATCGCGGGTTCCTCCAGGGGGACAGACGCCCGCGTCGTGCGCGGACGGTGATGGGACGAGCGGCCTGGCGGCGCGATCGCTAGCCGCCGCCAATGGCGTGGACGATTTCCAGGCGGTCGCCCTCCCGCAGGCGGGTGTCGGCGTGCAGGCTGCGCGGGACGATGTCGAGGTTGAGTTCGACGGCCACGCGGCGCTCGGTCAGGCCGAGCTCGGCCAGCAGGTCGGCGATGCTCAGGCCGTCGCGCGTATCGCGGGCTTCACCATTGAGATGGATGCGCATGGTCGTGTGCTGTCAGCGGGCAAGGGCCGGGCATTCTAGCCCGATCCCCGGCAGCGACCAAGCCGCCATCAGGCAGTGCGTCGCCAGGCGAGCAGACCCAGGCAAGCCCAGCCGATCAGGAACAACACGCCGCCCAGCGGGGTGACCAGGCCCAGTTTCAACCCGGCCAGGGTCATCAGGTACAGGCTGCCGGAAAAGAGCACAATACCCAGACTGAAGCACAGGCCGGTGGCGGCCAGCAGACGGCTGGTGCCGCGCGCGGCCAGCAACACCACGGCCAGCAACGCCAGGGCGTGGATCTGCTGGTAATGCACACCGGTCTGGAACACCTCCAGGTGGGCGGCGGTCAGACGCCCGCGCAGACCATGAGCGGCAAAGGCGCCCAGCGCCACGCCGGTGAAGCCGAAGAACGCCGCCAGGAACAGGTAGACGCGACCCATGAGCCAAACTCCTTGCCAGTCAGAGAATCAAAGGCGCCTATGATGCCTCGCCGACCCTCCAATTTCCCGCGTCTCGGGCGCGCTGGCGCAGTGCGGCGCTGGCTGCGGCGCCTGTTCCTGCTGGCGCTCGGCCTGCTGGGGCTGAGCGTGGCGCTGGTGCTGGTGTTTCGCTGGGTGCCGCCGCCGGGCACGGCACTGATGGTGGAACGCAAGATCGAGGCCTGGCGCGCGGGCGACACGCTGGACCTGCAACGCCAGTGGCAACCCTGGGAGCGCCTGCCGAACAACCTGAAGATGGCGGTGATCGCCGCCGAGGACCAGCGCTTCGCCGAGCACTGGGGTTTCGACCTGCCGGCGATTCGCGACGCCCTGCAACACAACCGGCGCGGCGGCAGCCTGCGTGGCGCCAGCACCCTCAGCCAGCAGGTGGCCAAGAACCTGTTCCTGTGGTCGGGGCGCAGCTGGGTGCGCAAGGGCCTGGAGGTGTGGTTCACCCTGCTGGTGGAAACGCTCTGGCCCAAGCAGCGCATCCTCGAGGTGTACCTGAACAGCGTGGAATGGGGGAACGGTGTGTTCGGTGCCGAGGCGGCTGCCCGGCACCATTTCCGGGTGTCGGCCGCCCGGCTCAGCGATCGCCAGGCCAGCCTGCTGGCGGCCACCCTGCCCAACCCGCGGCGCTGGAGCGCCGGCCGACCCAGCGCCTACATCGACCGGCGGGCCTTCTGGATTCGCCAGCAGATGCGCCAGCTGGGCGGTGCGGATTACCTGCTGCGCCTGTGAGCGGCGCGCAGGGTATTACTGACAAACGGCGCGGTACAGCGCGTCGTCGCGCTCCAGCTGCCGCAGCGCGCCCGCGCCCTGGCCGGTGATCGGCACCAGTTCGGCGGTATCGCAGTTGAGCAGGTGGGACTGGTGGTCCAGACGGTCCACATATTCCTTCTCGAAGCGGTAGAGGATGAACTGCCGAATGCGCTGTCCGTCCTGCTCGAGCTGCTGGATGTTGGTGGTGTCGACCACGGTCAGCCCGACGGTCAGTGGCACCAGGTAGGTCCAGGGGCGCAGGATCTGCTGTTCTTCCTCCTGCGCGACCACCACTGAGCCTGCGGGCAACTGGCTCTCCTTGTGCGCGGCCCAGTCGTATTCGTAGTTGATCTGGTAGGCCAGCATCCCAAAACCGGCCAGGGCCGGTACAAACCAGGCGGGCAGTCTGTTACGGCTCAGCCTGCGCAACAGGTAGGCGATGCCACCCGCGCCAAGGCCAGCCACTCCCAATGCAACCAAATGCCAAATCATAGGAATCCCCGAAATGAAGGCGGGCTTCCTTGTTGAAGGGAAGCCCGCCTGGATCAAACCGAACCGGGAACATGTCCCGGTTCGTCACGCCGTGTCAATCAGTGAGCAACAGCAGCGCCAGCACCCTTCGGGAAGCGAACGCTTTCCACCAGGTCCTGAACTTCCTTAGGCGGCGGAGCGGTCATGTACGCCACGGCGAAGGCCACGACGAAGTTGATGACCGCACCCACGCTACCGATGGACAGCGGGGAGATACCGAACAGCCAGTTGTCCGGAGTGTTCGGCAGGCTGTTGGTACCCGGGATGAAGAACCAGCCCAGGAACATGAAGATGTAGATCACGGTGAAGGCCAGACCGGCAACCATGCCCGAGATCGCGCCAACGCTGTTAATGCGACGGGAGAAGATACCCATCATCAGCATCGGGAAGATCGAGGACGCGGCGATACCGAAGGCCAGCGCCACCACCTGCGCGGCGAAGCCGGGCGGGTTGAGACCCAGGTAGGTCGCCACCAGGATCGCCACGGCCATCGAGATCCGCGCGGCGAGCATTTCACCCTTCTCGCTGATGTTCGGATTGATGATCGTCTTGATCAGGTCATGACTGATTGCCGAGGAGATGGCCAGCAGCAGACCGGCTGCGGTGGACAGTGCGGCAGCAATGGCGCCCGCGGCGATCAGGCCGATCACCCAGCCCGGCAGGTTGGCGATTTCCGGGTTGGCCAGTACGAGGATGTCGGAGTTCACGGTCAGCTCGTTGCCAGCCCAGCCACGGTCGCTGAAGTCAGCGGTCGGGTTGTAGTACTGGATGCGGCCGTCGTTGTTCTTGTCCTCGAATTTGATCAGACCGGTTTCTTCCCAGGTCTTCACCCACTGCGGACGCTCGGCGTATTCCAGTGCCGGCTGTTCAACACCCTGCGGGTACACGGTGGTGAGCAGGTTCAGGCGAGCCATGGAAGCCACGGCCGGAGCAGTGGTGTACAGCAGGGCGATGAACACCAGGGCCCAACCAGCGGAGGAACGGGCGTCAGCAACCTTCGGCACGGTGAAGAAGCGGATGATCACGTGCGGCAGACCGGCGGTACCGATCATCAGCGACAGGGTGAACAGCACCATGTTCAGCTTGTTGGACACGTCGGCGGTGTAGTCCTGGAAGCCCAGGTCACGTACCACTTCGTTCAGCTTCTGCAGCAGCGGCATACCGGACTCGGTGTGCTCGCCGAACATGCCGATCTGCGGGATCGGATTGCCGGTCAGCTGCAGGGAGATGAAGATGGCCGGGATGGTGTAGGCCAGGATCAGCACCACGTACTGGGCCACCTGGGTGTAGGTGATGCCCTTCATGCCGCCGATAACGGCGTAGACGAACACCACCGCCGAGGCGAGCCAGATACCGGTGCTGCTGCTCACTTCCAGGAAGCGGGCGAAGGCCACGCCGGCGCCGCTCATCTGACCGATCACGTAGGTGATGGAGGTCAGCAGCAGGGCGATGACCGCTACGAGGCGGGCACCCTTGCTGTAGAAGCGGTCACCCACGAAGTCCGGCACGGTGAACTTGCCGAACTTGCGCAGGTAAGGCGCCAGCAGCATGGCCAGCAGCACGTAGCCGCCGGTCCAGCCCATCAGGAACGAGGAGTTGACGTAGCCGACGGAGATCAGGCCGGCCATGGAGATGAAGGAGGCTGCGGACATCCAGTCCGCCGCGGTGGCCATGCCGTTGGGGATCGGCCCGACACCGCCGCCGGCGACGTAGAACTCCTTGGTGGAGCCCGCACGCGCCCAGAGCGCAATACCAATGTAGAGGACGAACGACGCCCCCACGAATAGCATGTTGATTGCAAATTGGCTCATTCCGGCTTACTCCTCGAGACCGAATTCTTTATCGAGTTTGTTCATCTTCCAGCGATAGAAGAAGATCAACGCAATAAAGACGTAGATCGAGCCTTGCTGAGCGAAGAAGAAGCCAAGATCGGCGCCACCGATCATGATGCCCGACAGCATGGGACGCAGGATGATGCCGAATCCGTAAGAACACAGGGCCCAGATAACCAGGCTTCCCAGGATGAGGCGGAGGTTAGCCGACCAATAGGCTTCGGCGTTTGACTTGTGATCTGCCATTTAATGTTCCTCACATTGTTGTTATTGGGGGGCAGGCAGCTACATCGTACAGAAGTCGGTTTTCGCGACGTCTACTACCTTAGTCTTGCCGTAAGCGCGCTACCACGCGGCTTTGCCGGCTCCGACCAAGGGTCGGACACGTCGTTCGACACCCTGACCGAAGGCAAAGGCGACCGCCTCCGGAGTCAAATTCAGGCAGTCCATCGGCTTTACGACCAACGGGAGCATTCCTTCGCTTTACTGGTCGCAGAAGCCCGTCGCGGAGTAACTGCCATGCCCTTCGATTCCGAGCACTTCGAGCGCTTGCTGCAACAGGCCCGCCAACAGGCCGACCAGGCCGCCGCGCAGGGCGACGCCCAGCTGCAGCACGCCGCCTTCCTCACTCTGCTGGAGGCCGTACGCCAGCTCGGCGCGGCCTCGGGCGACTGGCGACGCATGGTGGCGCGCGCCACCGAGGATTTTCAGCACGACGAGGGGATCTAGAAGGGCTTGGCGAAGGCTGGGACAGGCGCCGGTATGAAGCCGGCCCAATAGGGGCTCGCTCAGGCTTGTACGGCAGCGGCGGGATTGATCACCCGGCCCAGGCCCAGGTTGCGCAACGCCAGATTGAGGGTGCTGTTGATGACGTGCGGGTTGTCGATGCGCATCACCTCGTCCAGCAGCTCGCGGGCCTTGCTGGCGGTGATCTGGCGCAGCAACCACTTCACCTTGGGCAGGTTGGTGGCGTTCATCGACAGGCTATCGAAGCCCATGGCCAGCAGCAGCACCGCCGCCAGCGGGTTGCCGGCCATTTCGCCGCAGATGCTCACCGACTTGCCCTCCGCATGGGTGCCGTCGACCACCTGGCGCAGCGCCTGCAGCACCGCCGGGTGCAGGAAGTCGTAGAGGTCGGCCACCCGCGGGTTGTTGCGGTCCACCGCCAGCAGATACTGGGTCAGGTCGTTGGAACCGACCGAGATGAAATCGACCTGGCTGGCCAGCTCGCGGATCTGGTACACCGCCGCCGGAATCTCGATCATCACGCCCAGCGGCGGCATGGGCACGTTGACGCCCTCGTCGCGCACCTCGCTCCAGGCGCGATGGATCAGGTGCAGCGATTCCTCCAGTTCCAGCACGCCGGAAATCATCGGCAGCAGAATGCGCAGGTTCTCCAGGCCCTCGCTGGCCTTGAGCATGGCGCGCACCTGCACCAGGAAGATTTCCGGATGGTCGAGGGTGACGCGGATGCCGCGCCAGCCGAGGAAGGGGTTCTGTTCCTTGATCGGGAAATAGGACAGCGACTTGTCGCCGCCGATGTCCAGGGTACGCATGGTCACCGGCTGCGGGTGGAAGGCAGCCAGCTGCTCGCGGTAGATGGCCGCCTGCTCCTTCTCGCTGGGGAAGCGCTCGTTGCTCATGAACGGCACTTCGGTGCGGTACAGGCCGACGCCTTCGGCGCCGCGCTGCTGGGCGCGCGCCACGTCGGCGAACAGGCCGGTGTTGACCCACAGCGGCATGCGCTGGCCGTCCAGGGTCACGCAGGGCAGGCTGCGCAGCGACTCCAGGCCCTGGGTCAGCTGGCGCTCCTCCTCCACCACTTCGCCGTACTGCTTGCGCAGCACCGCGCCGGGGTTGGTGAACACTTCGCCGTGGTAGCCGTCGACTATCATCTCGATGCCGTCGACCTTGGCATACGGCAGGTCGACTGCGCCGACCACGGTGGGAATGCCCATGGCACGCGCCAGAATCGCCACATGGGAGTTGCCCGAGCCCTGCACGGACACCAGGCCGACCAGCTTGCCCTCCGGCACTTCGCCGAGCATCGCCGGGGTCAGCTCCTCGCTGACGAGGATGGTGTTGTCGTGATAGACGAGGGTCTGCTGACGCTCCTGCTGCAGGTGGGCCAGCAGCCGGCGCCCCAGATCACGCACGTCCGAGGCGCGCTCGCTCAGGTAGGGGTCGCCCATCTGCTCGAAGCGATCGACGTGCGCGCGAATGACCTGACTCAGCGCGCCCTGTGCCCACTGACCACCCTTGATCAGCTGCACCACGTCCTTACTGAGCGCGGCGTCGTCGAGCATCATCAGGTAGACATCGAACAGTGCCCGCTCGTCGGGGCGCAGTTGGTTGGCCAGCTTCGCCGAAAGGGTCTGCAATTCCTCACGCACCGCGGCCAGGGCGGTCTGGTAGCGCTTGAGTTCGGCCTCGACGTCCTCGGCCGGACGGTCCGGCACCACGTCCAGGTCCGCCGGCGGCAGCACCACCACCGCAGTGCCGATGGCCGCGCCAGGCGCGCCGGCAATGCCGACGAAGCGTGCTTCCTGGATGCCCTTGCCCTGGCGGCCCAGGCCGCGAATTGAGCCGGTGGCCTCGGCATGGGCGATCACCCCGGCCAGTTGTGCGCTCATGGTCACCAGAAACGCTTCCTCGCCCTCATCGAACTGACGGCGTTCCTTCTGCTGCACCACCAGCACGCCCATCACCCGTCGGTGGTGGATGATCGGCGCGCCGAGGAAGGAGGCGTAGCGCTCCTCGCCGGTTTCGGCGAAGTAGCGGTAGCGCGGGTGTTCGGAGGCATGCTCGAGGTTCAGCGGCTCCTCGCGGCTGCCCACCAGACCGACCAGGCCCTCGTTGGGCGACATGCTGACCTTGCCGATGGCGCGCTTGTTGAGGCCTTCGGTGGCCATCAGCACGTAGCGGTTGGTCTCGGGATCGAGCAGGTAGACCGAGCAGACCTGGCTGCCCATGGCCTCCTTCACACGCTGCACGATGATGCCCAAGGCCGCCTTGAGGTCTTTGGCGGCATTCACTTCCTGGACGATCTTGCGCAGCGTATTCAGCATGCTGGTGGGCTCTCCGTGTCAGTCCCGCGCGGGCAGGCGCGGGGCCAGCTCTTTCAAGGCGCGACGGTAGACCTCGCGCTTGAAGGTGACCACCTGTCCCAGTGGGTACCAGTAACTGACCCAGCGCCAGCCGTCGAACTCCGGCTTGCCTGTCAGATCCATGCGTACCCGCGTTTCGTCACTGAGCAGGCGCAGCAGGAACCACTTCTGCTTCTGGCCGATGCACAGCGGCTGGCTGTGGGTGCGCACCAGGCGTTGCGGCAGCCGGTAGCGCAGCCAACCCCGGGTGCAGGCCAGGATGCGGACATCCTCCGGCTCCAGGCCGACCTCTTCGTTGAGTTCCCGGTACAGCGCCTGTTCCGGGGTTTCCTGGTGATTGATGCCACCCTGGGGAAACTGCCAGGCGTCCTGGTTGATGCGGCGCGCCCATAGCACCTGACCGACATCATTGGTCAGAATGATGCCGACATTCGGGCGGAAACCATCGGAGTCGATCACCTGGGATCACCTCGCCAATCAAGTGGCGGCATTGTTCCATAAAACCGAAGAGCCCTGAAAGCAAAGCCTTGGCTCTGTCACCGTTTCGTTGGCGCCGCGTTCGACGCCGCTCGGCGCACGGGTTGCGGGGTGGCCGTGCATCCCTTCAGTGTGGCGAGCGGACCCGCTATGCTCTGCAGCCTTTTTGCTCCCGTACCGAGGTGATTCGTGGCCCTGGCTCTTTTCGATCTGGACAACACGCTGCTGGCCGGCGACAGCGACCATGCCTGGGGCGAGTTCCTCTGCCGGCGCGGCCTGGTGGAAGTCGACAGCTACCGTGCCCGGAACGATGCCTTCTATCAGGATTACCTGGATGGCTGCCTCGACGTGCAAGCCTATCAGGACTTCTGCCAGGAACTCCTCGGCCGCAGCGAGATGGCCCAGCTCGCATCCTGGCATCGCGAGTTCATGGCCGAGTTCATCGAGCCGATCGTCCTGGCCAAGGGTGAGGCGCTGCTGCGTCGCCACCAGGAAGCGGGCGACCGGGTGGTAATCATCACCGCCACCAACCGTTTCATCACCGGGCCAATTGCCGCCCGGCTGGGCGTGGAGACCCTGCTGGCCACCGAGTGCGGCATGGAGGATGGCCGCTACATCGGCCGCAGCGTCGACGTTCCCTGCTTCCAGGAAGGCAAGGTGGTGCGCCTGGAGCGGTGGCTGGCGGAGAACGGGCTGGATCTGCAGGGCAGCTGGTTCTACAGCGACTCGCGCAACGACCTGCCGCTGCTGCTCCGGGTGAGCAACCCGGTGGCGGTGGACCCGGACGCCGTGCTACGCGCCGAGGCCGAGGCCCGCGGCTGGCCGGTGATCTCGCTGCGCTGAGACCCCAAGCCTGTGGGGCGGTCAGCGTCGCCCTGGTCGCCGTGCTTGCGACGGAAGTCAGCCTGGAACAGGGCTTCTGCCTACGGCCGTACCGCCATCAGTCCCAAGATCACCACCTGCAGCACCAGCGCCGCCACAGCCGAACCGAAGGCGACCGGCAGAGCGTGCGCCGCCTGCGCGGCGCCATTGCCCAGCGCCCACAAGCGTGTCGCCAACAGCAGCCAGGCGATGCCGGCCAGCAGATACAAACAGGCGCCGGCCAGCACCCAGGTTTCGCCGAACGGCACCGCCTGCAGGTGCAACAGCCACCAGGCCACTACGGGCGCCGCCAGCACGAGGAACAGCAAAGCCGGTGGCGCCAGGCGCAACCGCCGGGCCCGCCCGGCCCAGCGAGGCCAGGTGTCGGCGCGCCAGCGCTGCCAGAGCAACGCAGCGAGCGCGCCGGTCAGCGCCAGCAACGAGAGCGCCAGCAGGCCCAGCAGTATCTGCAAGCTCAGCACGGTGTCCATGGTCTTCCCCCTGTCGACGGCAGGAGTCTAGACCGAGAGTCGCCGGTGGCTCAGTCGGCCTTGCCCTGCACCTCTTGCTGCATGCGCTTGAGACCCATGTGGCGCACATCGGTGCCGCGCACCAGATAGATCACCAGCTCGGCGATGTTGCGCGCGTGGTCGCCGATGCGCTCCAGCGAGCGCAGCGCCCAGATGATGCTGAGCACCCGGGAAATGGAGCGCGGGTCTTCCATCATGTAGGTGGCCAGCTCGCGCAGCGCGGTCTTGTACTCACGGTCCACGGTCTTGTCGTACTGCGCCACCGACAGCGCCAACTCGGCGTCGAAGCGCGCAAAGGCGTCCAGCGCGTCGCGCACCATGCGCCGTACCTGATCGCCGATGTGGCGCACCTCGACATAGCCGCGCGGCGCGGAGCCTTCCTCGCAGAGCTCGATGGCGCGGCGGGCGATCTTCGAGGCCTCGTCGCCGATGCGCTCCAGGTCGATCACCGACTTGGAGATGCTGATCACCAGACGCAGGTCCGAGGCCGCCGGCTGGCGACGGGCGAGGATGCGCAGGCACGCCTCGTCGATGTCGCGCTCCATCTGGTTGGTCTGGTCGTCCACGTCGCGCACCTGCTGGGCCAAGCCGGAATCGGCCTCGATCAGCGCGATGACCGCATCGTTGACCTGCTTCTCCACCAGGCCGCCCATGGCCAGCAGGTGGCTGCGCACTTCCTCCAGCTCGGCGTTGAACTGCTGGGAAATGTGCTGGGTGTGGCTGTCTTTGTTGATCATGTTCTAACCCTTGCGAACTGTTTTCTCTCGCCGGACAGGCCGGCCCTTGGCAAATCGTGTTGCGCCAGGAGGCGGCGCGCAGACAGTACAAACGAGTACGGCAAGCGCCGCCGACAACGCGCAGCGCGATTTGCCATGGCCGGCTAGCCGTAGCGGCCGGTGATGTAGTCCTCCGTCTGCTTCTGCGCCGGGTTGGTGAACAGGGTATCGGTGTCGCCGTATTCGATCAGCTTGCCCATGTACATGAACGCGGTGTAGTCGGAAACCCGCGCCGCCTGCTGCATGTTGTGGGTGACGATGACGATGGTGTACCGGGATTTCAGCTCGTAGATCAGCTCCTCCACCTTGAGGGTGGAGATCGGGTCCAGCGCCGAGCAGGGTTCGTCGAGCAGCAGGACTTCCGGCGACACGGCGATGGTGCGGGCGATCACCAGACGCTGCTGCTGACCGCCGGACAGGCCCAGCGCGGACTCATGCAGGCGGTCCTTGACCTCGTCCCACAGCGCGGCGCCCTTGAGCGCCCATTCCACGGCTTCGTCCAGCGTGCGCTTCTTGTTGATGCCCTGGATGCGCAGGCCGTAGACCACGTTCTCGTAGATGCTCTTGGGGAACGGGTTGGGCTTCTGGAACACCATGCCGACGCGGCGGCGCAGCTCGGCCACGTCCTCGCCCTTGCGGTAGATGTTCTGGCCGTCGAGACGGATCTCGCCGTCCACGCGGCAACCGTCCACCAGGTCGTTCATGCGGTTGAAGCAGCGCAGCAGGGTCGACTTGCCGCAGCCGGACGGGCCGATGAAGGCGGTCACGCGCTGCTTGGGGATGTTCATGCTGACGTTGTGCAGCGCCTGCTTCTGGCCGTAGAACAGGTTCAGGCCGGGCACTTCCAGGGCCACGGTCTCGTCGGCCAGCGACAGGCTCTGCTTGTTGCGGCCCAGGGCGGCGAGATCGATGCCGTGGGTATGGGATTCGGATTGCATAGGCTCACTCCGTTCGAAACTGCTCGGCGGCAGGCCGACGTCGGCCTGCCCTCCGGAATTAGTGTTCCAGCGCCTTGTACTTCTCGCGCAGGTGGTTGCGGATGTAGACCGCGCTCATGTTCAGGGTGGCAATCACCACCACCAGCAGCAGCGCGGTGGCGTAGACCAGCGGCCGCGCCGCTTCCACGTTCGGGCTCTGGAAGCCGACGTCGTAGATGTGGAAGCCCAGGTGCATGATCTTCTGGTCCAGGTGCAGGTACGGGTAGTTGCCATCCAGCGGCAGCGACGGCGCCAGCTTGACCACGCCGACCAGCATCAGCGGCGCCACTTCGCCAGCGGCGCGCGCCACGGCGAGGATCAGGCCGGTCATCATCGCCGGGCTGGCCATGGGCAGGACGATCTTCCACAGCGTTTCGGCTTTGGTGGCGCCCAGGGCCAGCGAACCTTCGCGCACCGCGCGCGGAATGCGCGCCAGGCCTTCCTCGGTGGCCACGATGACCACCGGCAGGGTGAGGATCGCCAGGGTCAGCGAGGCCCACAGCAGGCCCGGGGTGCCGAAGGTCGGCGCCGGGGCGGATTCCGGGAAGAACAGCCGGTCCAGCGAGCCGCCCAGCACGTAGACGAAGAAGCCCAGGCCGAACACGCCGTAGACGATCGAGGGCACGCCGGCCAGGTTGTTCACCGCGATGCGGATCACCCGGGTCAGCACGCCCTGCCTGGCGTATTCGCGCAGGTACACCGCCGCCAGCACGCCGAACGGGGTGACGATCACCGCCATGATCAGGGTCATCAGCACGGTGCCGAAGATGGCCGGGAAGATGCCGCCTTCGGTGTTCGCCTCGCGCGGTTCGTCGCTGACGAACTCCCAGAGCTTGGCGAAGTAGTGGCCGATCTTCTCCAGCTGGCTCATGCCGTTGGGCTGGTAGGCGCGCACCACCTTGCCGAGGCTGATGTCCAGTTCCTGGCCATCGGCGGTGCGCACGCGGATGCTGTCACGGTTGAACGCCTGGTAGAGCTCGCCCAGGCGCGCTTCCAGCACCTGGTACTCGGCATCCCACTGAGCCTTCTCGGCGGCCAGATCGGCCTGTGCGGCGGCGTCCAGGCGACCTTCCAGTTCCAGCTTGCGGGTCTTCAGGCGCAGGCGTTCCAGACCATGGTTGATGCGGCCGATCTGGTGCTTCTCGACATCCTTGATTTCGCCGTGCAGCGCATCGACCCGCTGCAGGCGTCGCTGCAGCTCAGGCCAGGCGGCGTCGCCTTCGGCGACCAGACGTCCCTCTTCCTTCACGTTGACCAGGAAGCCGTAGAAGTTGCCCCATTCGCGGCGCTCGATGGCCACCAGCTCGGCGGGCGTGCGGATGTTGCTCAGCCATTCACCGACCACCCAACTGAAGTCGGCGCCGTAGACCTCGCGGTTGCCCACCTTGAGCAGTTCGCGGGTCATGAACTCGCCGCCCTCGGCGTTCACCGGCAGGCCGCTGGCCGCCAGGCGGGCGCGCGGCACCTCTTCCATTTCCACCACTTCGCCGGCAAGCAGGCGCGTCGCCTGGCCGGGCACCTGGTAGTCGGCGACGATCACATCGGCCGGCCAGAAGTGCGCCAGGCCGCGGCTGGCGATCACCGCCAGCAGGCCGAGGGTCATGATGACGGCGATGGACACCGCACCGGCGTTCAGCCACACCCAGGGGGTGCCGCTCTTGAACCAGGTTTTCAGGTTTTGCTGTTTCACGGTATCGGAACCTTTCATGGCGCCCCCTTACAGCGACGCATACTTGCCGCGCAGGCGCTGGCGGATCAGTTCGGCCAGGGTGTTCATCACGAAGGTGAACAGCAGCAGCACCATGGCGGCGAGGAACAGCACGCGGTAGTGGGTACTGCCCACCTCGGACTCGGGCATTTCCACTGCCACGTTGGCGGCCAGGGTGCGCAGGCCCTCGAAGATGTTCATTTCCATGATCGGCGTGTTGCCGGTGGCCATCAGCACGATCATGGTCTCGCCCACCGCGCGGCCCATGCCGATCATCAGCGCCGAGAAGATGCCCGGGCTGGCGGTGAGGATCACCACGCGGGTCAGCGTCTGCCAGGGCGTGGCGCCCAGGGCCAGCGAGCCGTAGGTGAGGCTCTTGGGCACGCTGAACACGGCGTCCTCGGCGATCGAGTAGATGTTGGGGATCACCGCGAAGCCCATGGCCAGGCCGACCACCAGCGCGTTGCGCTGATCGAACGGGATGCCCAGCTCGTTGGACAGCCACAGACGCATGTCGCCGCCGAAGAACCAGTTCTCCAGGTTGCCGCTGATGCCCAGCGAGAAGGCGCCGACGCCGATCACCACCGGCACCAGCAGCGCCGCTTCCCAGCCGTCCGGCACGCGCAGGCGGATGCTTTCCGGCAGGCGGCTCCACAGCCAGGCCGCGCCGATGATGCCCACCGGCATCAGCAGCAGCAGGCTGAAGATGCCCGGCAGGTGGCCTTCCACGTACGGCGCCAGGAACAGGCCGGCGAAGAAGCCGAGGATCACCGTGGGCAGCGCCTCCATCAGCTCGATCACCGGCTTGACCTTGCGGCGCAGGGTCGGGGCCATGAAGTAGGCGGTGTAGATGGCGGCGCAGATGGCCAGCGGCGCGGCCAGCAGCATGGCGTAGAAGGCCGCCTTGAGGGTGCCGAAGGCCAGCGGCGCCAGGCTCAGCTTGGGCTCGAAGTCGGTGTTGGCCGAGGTGGACTGCCAGACGTGCTTCGGCTCGTCGTAGCTTTCGTACCAGACCTTGCCCCACAGCGCGCTCCAGGAGATTTCCGGGTGCGGGTTGTCGACTGCCACGCTGCGCAGCAGACCGTCACGTTCGACCAGCAGGCGGTCGGCGCGCGGTGACAGCGCGCCCACGGCCGCACCGTCGCTCACCGCTTCGACCAGCAGGGTGCGGTGCGCGGTGCTGTGGAAGATGCCCAGGCGACCGGCATCGTCCAGGGCCAGGAAGCCCTTGCGGCGCTCTTCCGGGAGGATCTGGCGGATCGGCGCATCGCCCAGGCGGAAGTTGCGCACATTCTTCAGCTCGTGGCGGCCATCGGCATCGCGCACCATGAACCACTGGCCGATGCCGCCGCTGGAGTCACCGACCATCAGCGAGATGCCGCCAAGCAACGGGCTCACGGCGGTGATGCGGGCGTTGCCGCCGGCCAGCTTGTAGCGGCCGTTGAGCACCTGGCGACGCAGGTCGAAGACCTGCACCTCGGCGCGCTCGCCGAAGGCATACAACCACTGCTGGCGGGGCTCCAGCTGCAGGGCCACGATCGGTTCGCCCAGCGCCGGCAGCTTGTAGCGCTGCTCGCTGAGGCTCACCTCGCCGGTGAACAGGTTCTCTTCGCGCTCCAGGCGCAGGGTGCTCAGCTCGCCACCGGCGACCGCCGCCAGCTGCAGGCTGGCGCCGTTGACGCTGATGGCCAGCTTTTCCAGGGCGCGGCCCTGGGTGTCCAGTGCAATGGGCTCGGTGCCGAACGGGTAGATCAGCTCCGGGCTGATGGTCTTCACGCCGCCGGGGTAGCTGAGCCGGTATTCGTGCTGCGCGACCAGGGCGCTGCCATCGTCCAGGCCGACCACGAAGCGGCGGCTGCCGGGGGTGTCTTCACCCAGCGCGACGATGCGCCGGCCTTCCGGCAGCGCCAGGCGCGTTTCGCTGAGCAGCGTACCCGCGTGCACATCCACGAATTGCACCTGGCCACTGGCGTCCAGACGCATGGCGACCTGGTTCTGTTCCTCGATGGCCAGCAGCAGGGGCGGCTGACGCTCGGCCAGCCAGCCCGGGCGCTGTTCCTGCGTGGCGCCCAGTTCGGCGCCCTGGAAGATCGGCAGCACCACGTGGGCCAGGTAGAAGAAGATCAGGGTGATCGCACCCAGCACCGCCAGGCCACCGATGGAGACGTACCAGCGGGCCAGGCGATCCTTGAGGGCGCGCACGCGCCGCTTGCGCTTGAGGGCCGGCGTATCGAAGTCCAGCCCCGGCGCCCGGGAAGAAGCGCTCATGTCGTGTTCAGCCATATCGTTCATGAATTACATCCGGGGCCGGCTCGGAGGGGCCCGAGCGCACTTTAAAACCGCCGTGTGACAGAAAGATTACAGCCGCGTGACGCGCGGACACGTGGCTGAAACGCAACGACCCGCGCCGGGGCGCGGGTCGCTGGACGAGGGGAGGATCGAGGCTTACAGGCCCAGGTCCTTCAGCGCCTTGTCGACCACCTTCTTGGGCAGCGGGATGTAGCCGTCCTTGACCACCACGTCCTGACCCTGCTTGCTCAGCACCAGCTTGAGGAATTCGGCCTCCAGCGGCGACAGCGCCTTGTTCGGGTCCTTGTTGATGTAGACGTAGAAGAAGCGCGCCAGCGGGAACTTGCCGGCCAGGGCGTTGGCTTCCGAGGCTTCGAAGGCTTCGCCACCCTTCTTGGACAGCGGCACGGCGCGCACGCTGGAGGTCTTGTAGCCGATGCCCGAGTAGCCGATGGCGTTCAGGGTGCTGGAGATCGACTGCACCACCGAGGCGGAGCCCGGCTGCTCGTTGACGTTCGGCTTGAAGTCACCCTTGCACAGCGCCACTTCCTTGAAGTAGCCGTAGGTGCCGGACACCGAGTTGCGACCGAACAGCTGGATCGGCTTGTTGGCCCACTCGCCGGTCAGGCCCAGCTGGCCCCAGGTCTTGATGTCCTGCTCGCCACCGCACAGGCGGGTACTGGAGAAGATGGCGTCGACCTGGGCGATGTCCAGGCTCTTGATCGGGTTGTCCTTGTGGACGAATACGGCCAGGGCGTCGATGGCGACCGGGATCTCGACCGGCTTGTAGCCGTACTTCTGCTCGAAGGCCTGCTTTTCGCTGTCCTTCATCGGGCGGCTCATCGGGCCGATGTTGGCGGTGCCCTCGGTCAGCGCCGGCGGTGCGGTGGAGGAACCGGCGGCCTGGATCTGTATGTTGACGTTCGGGTAGTTGCGCTTGAACTCTTCCGCCCAGAGGGTCATCAGGTTGGCCAGCGAGTCGGAACCGACGCTGGACAGGTTGCCGGACACGCCGGAGGTCTTGGTATAGCTCGGCAGTGCCGGATCGACAGCCGCCAGTGCGCCGGTCGAGGCGACGCTCACTGCGGCCAGGCCCATGGCCGCCATCAAACGCTTCACTTTCATTCCTTGCTCCTGGACTGAGGGTGTGATGTGCAACGGTGGCCAGTATTGGCAGGCCCCATGACAAGTCTATGAAGCGCATGTGACAGTTGGATGACCATGACGCATGCCGCTTCGCCGCGCTACTCCGGCCGGTATACTGCGCGGCACGCCCATCCCGCGCCTGAGCCCGCCATGACGAACGAAGAATTCGACCCCACCCCCCAGGGCGACCTGGCCATGCAGATCACCGCCCTGCCCCGCGACACCAACGGCTTCGGTGACATCTACGGCGGCTGGCTGGTCGCACAGATGGACCTGGCCGGCACGGCAATGGCCAGCCGCCTGGCCGGCGGGCGCGTAGCCACGGTGTCCATCGACCGCATGGCGTTCATGACCCCCGTGGTGGTCGGCGCGCAATTGTCCTTCTATACGCAGACGCAGCACATCGGCCGCAGCTCGGTACGCATACTGGTCGAAGTGTGGAGCGACGATCCGCAGTCCGAGGAGTGGCGCAAGGTGACCGAGGCAGTGTTCGTGTTCGTGGCCATCGATGACAGCCGCCGTACCCGGGCGATTCCGGCGAGCCGCTGACGCCTTTCGTGCGGGTCCACCCAGAAACTCGCGACTGAAGTCGCTCCTACAGGTTTCTGTGCGGCACATACCAGAACGCCAGCCCGAGGGCTGGCGTTTTGTTACCGGCGCCGGCGTCAGCCACGCATGTTGTAGACCTTCTTCTCGTTCAGCTCGGCGTAGGCGTACAGGCGTTCCATGTAGGCCTTCTGCTGCGCCCAGACCTTCGCCGCGGCGGGGTCGGCAGCGGCGGAATCTTCCACCGCCTGGGCAGCAACTTCCTTCAGGCGCGCCAGCACCGCTTCGGGCAGCTCGCGCACTTCCACACCCTGCTCGCGCAGTTGCTCCAGCGCTTCCATGTTCTTGGCGTTGTAGTCATCCAGCATGTCGCCGTTCACATCGCGGGCGGCTGCGCGGACGATGGCCTGCAGATCGGCCGGCAGGGTTTCCCAGGCCTTGAGGTTGATGTCCAGCTCGAAGGTGACGTTGGGCTCCTGCCAGCCGGGGGTGTAGTAGTACTTGGCCGCCTTGTGCAGGCCCAGGGCCAGGTCGTTGTACGGGCCGATCCACTCGGTGGCGTCGATGGCGCCGGTCTGCAGGGCGGTGAAGATCTCGCCGGCCGGCAGGTTGACCACGGTGCCGCCCATGCGCGTCAGCACTTCGCCGCCCAGGCCGGGGGTACGCATCTTCAGGCCCTTGAAGTCGTCGACGCTGTTGATTTCCTTGTTGAACCAGCCGGCGGTCTGCACCCCGGTGGCGCCACAGGCCAGCGGCAGGATGCCGAACGGCTTGTAGACTTCTTCCCAAAGCTGCATGCCGCCGCCACGGTGCAGCCAGGCGTTCATTTCCTGGGCATTCGGACCGAACGGCAGGGCGCAGAAGAACTGGGCGGCCGGGACCTTGCCCTTCCAGTAATAGGGCGCGCCATGGCCCATTTCGGCGGTGCCGCGGGAGACCGCGTCGAACACTTCCATGGCCGGCACCAGCTCGCCGGCGGCGTAGACCTTGATGGTCAGCCGGCCATTGCTCATCTCGTTGACCAGTTGGGCGAAGCGCTCCGCCCCCACCCCCACACCGGGGAAGTTCTTCGGCCAGGAGGTGACCATCTTCCAGTTGAAACGCTGCTGTTGGGTGGTTTCGCCGGTGCTGGCGGGCGCGGTTTCCTGCTTGCATCCGGCCAGGGCGGTGGCCGCCAGACCAACACCGGCGGCGGCAAGAATGTCACGACGTTTCATGGAGTAACTCCTTGTTGTTGTTATGTCTATCGCGAGGGGCGAGTCGTCGAGGCGCTTTATGACCCGACTAGCATAGGCTGCCGCCTTGTTTCCAGCTTCGTCACTGCGACCAAAGTCGCGCCGCCGTTGCCCCTGGCCGACCACGAGGCCTAGAATCGCGCCCCGCCTGCTTTTCATTCCTATAAAGGACTCGCCATGTCCGCAAAAACACCCCCGCTCGTGGCCTTCGCGTGCCTTATCGATTCGATAAACGCCTGGCTGGGTCGCATCTGTGCCTGGTTACCGGTTTTCCTGGTGGTTGGTACCGCCGTTGTCGTGATTCTGCGTTACGGCTTCGGCATCGGCGCCACTGGCCTGCAGGAAGCGGTGATGTATGGCCATGCCCTGGTCTTCATGGGTGCCGCCGCCTGGGCGCTGCAACAGGGCGCGCATGTGCGGGTAGACATCCTCTACCAGCGCTTTTCGACGCGCACCAAGGAAGTGGTCAATATGTTCGGCACCCTGGTGCTGCTGCTGCCCACCTGCGGTTTCCTGCTCTGGCTGAGCTGGAGCTACGTCGGCGCCGCCTGGGCAAGCCTCGAGGGCTCGCCGGAAGCCGGTGGCCTGCCGTTCGTTTACCTGCAGAAGAGCATCATCCTGGTGCTGGTCATCAGCCTGCTGCTGCAGGCGATCTCCAACCTGATCAAGGGCGCCTACCGTCTGGCCGGCCGCCTCCCCTTCGAAGCCCAAGCCGAGGTGCAGCATGGCTGAGACGATGGCCCTTCTGCTGTTCCTGGGCATCTGTGTTTTCCTGATGACCGGCTTCCCGGTCGCCTTCGTGCTGGGCGGCGTCTCGCTGCTGTTCGCCGGTATCGGCGTAATGATCGGCGCGTTCGATGGCAGCTACCTGTCGGCGCTGCCAAACCGCATCTTCGGCATCATGAACAACCAGACCATGCTGGCCGTGCCGCTGTTCGTGTTCATGGGCGTGATGCTGGAGAAGTCGCGCATCGCCGATGACCTGCTGGAGTCCATGACCCGCCTGTTCGGCGCCAAGCCGGGCGGTCTGGCGATCTCCGTTTGCCTGGTTGGCGCGCTGCTGGCGGCCTCCACCGGCATCGTCGGCGCCACCGTGGTCACCCTCGGCCTGCTGGCCCTGCCGACCATGCTGCGCCGTGGCTACGATCCGGCGATCTCCACCGGAACCCTGGCGGCCACCGGCACCCTCGGCCAGATCGTGCCGCCCTCCATCGTGCTGGTACTGTTGGGCGACGTGATGTCCAGCGCCTATCAGCAGGCGCAGCTGAAGATGGGCATCTTCTCGCCGAAGACCGTGTCGGTGGGCGACCTGTTCATGGGCGCGCTGATCCCTGGTCTGGTGCTGATCGGCCTGTACGTCCTGTACCTGGTCGTCATGGCGATCATCAAGCCGGCCAAGCTGCCGCCCATGCCTCAGGAAGAGCTGGGCACGGTGAACTGGGGCAAGCTGCTCGGCGCCTTGCTGCCGCCGCTGCTGCTGATCGGCCTGGTGCTGGGTTCTATCCTGATGGGCTTCGCCACGCCCACCGAGGCTGCCGCCGTGGGCGCTGTGGGCGCCACCCTGCTGGCGCTGAGCAAGCGCAAGCTGAACCTGCAGCAGCTCAAGGACGTCACCTTCAGCACCACCTCGATCTCCGCGATGGTGTTCCTGATCCTCATCGGCGCCTCGCTGTTCTCCCTGGTGTTCCGCGGCTTCGGCGGCGAGGCGGTGATCGAGGAGGTCCTCCATAACCTGCCGGGCGGCGTGATGGGCGCCTTCTTCCTGGTGATGCTGGTGATCTTCATCCTCGGCTTCATCCTCGACTACATCGAGATCTGCTTCGTGGTGGTGCCGATTGTCGGCCCGATCCTGCTGGCCATGGGGCTGGACCCGGTCTGGTTGGGCGTGATGATCGCCATCAACCTGCAGACCTCGTTCCTCACCCCGCCGTTCGGCTTCTCGCTGTTCTACCTGCGCAGCGTGACCCCCGCCTCGGTGACCACCATGACCATGTACAGGGGCGTGATCCCCTTCATCTTCATACAGCTGGCGATGCTGGTGATCGCCTACATATGGCCGCAGCTGATCACCTGGCTGCCGGAAACCGTGTACGGCCCGTAAAAAGGCGCCTGCCACACAAAACGCCCGTCCTCGACGGGCGTTTTGCTTTGTGGAACCATCCTGTTCCACCCCCGCCCCCAGAGGATTTGCCATGGCCGCACAGATCGAACATCAGCAGATTGGCGAGCTGGCCTGCTGGCGCATCCGCCACCGGGGCGCACAGTTGCTGATCGCCGAGCAGGGTGCGCAGCTGCTCAGTTACCAACGCGATGACGCGCCGCCGCTGATCTGGCTCAGCGAGCAGGCGGAATACCGGCGCGGCCAGGGCCTGCGCGGCGGCGTGCCGGTGTGCTGGCCCTGGTTCGGCGCGCTGGAGCGCAACCCTGAAGAGATCCAGGCGCAATATCGCGGCCGCTCCGCGCCAGCCCACGGTCTGGTGCGCACCCTCGACTGGCGCCTGGAGGACATCCGCCAGGACGACGACACGGTCAGCATCGAGTTCGTCTTCGACAGCCGCGAGCAGCCACTGCCTGACTGGCCGCACGCCGTGGAACTGCGCCTGATGATCCGCCTCGATCAGCGCCTGCACCTGCAGCTCACCAGCCGCAATCACGGCACTCATCCCCTGTTCGTCAGCCAGGCGCTGCACAGCTACTTCGCGGTCAGCGATATCCACCAGGTTCAGGTGGAAGGCCTGCATGGCTGCCGCTACATCGAAACCCTGGAAGACTGGCAGGCACGTCTGCAGCAGGGCCCAGTGACCTTCAACGGGGAGACCGACCGCATCTACCTGGGGGTCCCCTCGCAGCTCAGCATTCGCGATCCCCGGTGGCAGCGTCGCATTCACCTGCTGAGCAGCGGATCACACTCGGCGGTGGTGTGGAACCCGTGGATAGGAAAAAGCCGATATTTATCGCAGTTCGCCGAGGATGCCTGGACCGGCATGCTGTGCATCGAGACGGCCAACGTGCTGGAGGATCGCATCGAGCTGCCCCCCCAAGGCGCACATACGCTCGGCTTGAGTCTATGGGAAAGTCCGCTCGACTAACTTGAATAATTACTCTAATAAAGCCCGATAATTATCGGGCTTTATTTTTTATTAGAGACAACAACTTCAAGACCCCTCTTATCCATAGAAGGTGCACTGGCCAATCAATTGATCAAAACGATACCTGGTTCTCTCCGTCAAACTTGCCCGGTGCGACATCTCTTCCTAGGATGCCCGCCAACTTCGCGGGCTCCATGGCACCCGCCTGTTATGCGCAAGAAATTGCACAACTAAGCCAAGTTTGTTTTGGACAATTAAAGGCAAGTCAAGGAATGACTCCCCTGCCCATTGGCGCGGATGCTTATTTGCATCTCGCTCGCATACCCATCATGGCTGAAAATCCCTTCGGGACGGATATCCGTTATTCCCCGGAATATGAGCGGCTGGAACGCGAACTGGGCAAGAGCAGCGCCCTGTACGCCGCTGGTGAAGTCGACTGGGAGCAGGTGCGCAGCGGCTGCGAGACGCTGCTGCGCGAACACTCCAAGGATTTGCGCGTGGCCGCCTGGCTGACCTGGGCGCTGTACCGGCTACACGCGCTTGACGGCCTGAACGCGGGCCTTGGCCTGGTGCTGGAACTCTGCAGCCAGCAATGGGATGGCTTGTTTCCCGGCAAGCCGCGCACCCGTCTGGCGGCCCTGGGCTGGCTGCTGCCACGCCTGGAACAGGCCCTTGGCGAGCCGCACGCGGCTGTCGATCCCGCCCTGCCGGAGCAACTGGACGGCCTGCTGCGGCAGCTCGACGATTGCCTGGCCGAACGGCTGGGCGATCAGGCGCCCACGCTGCTGCCGCTGCGTCGTCAGCTTCAGGAACTGCGCCGGCAGGCCCCACCCGCCAGCCCGGCGCCCACACCTGTCACGCCAGCCGCCCCCACAGCCAGCCCCGGCAGGGCACCGCAGAACGACAAGGACGCCCAGAAAACCCTGCGCACCCTGCAGGAACAGGCCCGCGTGCTGTGCGACTGGTGGCTGAGCCGCAACCCGACCGATTCACGCGCCCTACGCTTGTCCCGCTGTCTGCTCTGGCTGCCCATCGAGGCCCTGCCACCCTGCAACCAAGACAAGGTCACCACGCTACGCGGTCTGCCAGGGGAGCGGCTGAATCACTTCCAGGACCTTATCAACCAGGGCCGCCATGCCGAGCTGCTGATCCAGCTGGAAACCAGCCTGGCACGTGCACCCTTCTGGCTGGATGGCCAGTACCTCGCCTGGCAGTGCTTGCAGTCACTCAACGCCAAGGCGGCCATGCAGGCGCTGGAAAGCGAACTCGCAGCCCTCCTGCGCCGCCTGCCGGGCCTGGAGGCGCTGCGCTTCCACGACGGCACGCCGTTCGCCGGCCCCGCGGCCCTGGCCTGGATGGGCGCGCATGTGCTGTCGAGCGCGCCCGCAGCCAGCGAGCCGCCCGTCACCGCCACTGATGCGCCCTGGGAAGCCGGCCTTCGGCAGGCGCAGACCCTGCTGCACGACCAGGGACTCAGGGCTGCCGTGCAGTGGCTGCGGACTGGTCAGCAGACGGCACGCGGCCTGCGCGAGCAGGCCTACTGGGAACTGGCCCAGGCGCGCCTGTGCCGTCAGGCCGGCCGCCACGAACTGGCCAGGGCACTGCTCGAAGCCCTGGATCAGGATCTGCGCACCCATGGCCTGGAGCACTGGGAGCCCGAGCTGGCCCTGGCGATCACCCGCCAGCTGCATGGCTGCTACGAGCAGCAGGGCCTGCGCGAACGCAAGGAAGAGCTGTATCGCCGGTTATGCCGCCTCGACCTCGACGCGGCACTGAATTGAAAACAAGGAGAAACGCATGGCCAAGGAAGGCTCGGTAGCCCCCAAGGAACGCATCAACGTCACCTTCAAGCCCGCCACCGGCGGCGCCCAGGAGGAGCAGGAACTGCCCCTCAAGCTGCTGGTGCTGGGCGATTTCACCCAGCGCGCGGACGACCGCAAGCTCGAGGACCGCAAGCCGATCGGCATCGACAAGCAGAGCTTCGACGATGTGCTGGCCAAGCAGGAGCTGAGCTTGACCTTCAGCGTACCCAACCGCCTGCAGGAAGGCGCGGAGGACGATCTGGCCGTGCAGCTGCGCATCGACTCCATGAAGGACTTCAACCCGGCCAGCCTGGTCGAGCAGGTGCCGGAGCTGAAGAAGCTGATGGCCCTGCGCGAGGCGCTGGTCGCCCTGAAGGGCCCGCTGGGCAACGCGCCGGCCTTTCGCAAGGCCATCGAAAGCGTGCTGGCCGATCCGGACGCCCGCGACCGCGTACTGAACGAGCTGGGCCTGGACGCCTGATCACCGACAAGGAAGCCACACGATGACCACTCCCGCAGCCGCCGTCCGCGACGGCGCCACGTCCGCCGATGGCGGCATTCTCGACCGCATCATCGCGCAGACTCGTCTGAGCCCCGATGACGAGGCCTACGACATCGCCAAGCGCGGCGTGTCCGCCTTCATCGCCGAACTGCTCAAGCCGCAGAACGAAAACGAGCCGGTGAAGAAGGCACTGGTCGATCGCATGATCGCCGAGATCGACGCCACCCTCAGCCAGCAGGTCGACGAGATCCTCCACCACCCGCAGTTCCAGGCGCTGGAATCGGCCTGGCGCGGCCTGCTGCTGCTGGTCGAGCGCACCAACTTCCGCGAGAACATCAAGCTGGAGATCCTCAATGCCTCCAAGCAGGACCTGCTGGAGGATTTCGAGGACAGCCCCGAGGTAGTGCAGTCCGGCCTGTACAAGCACGTCTACACCGCCGAGTACGGCCAGTTCGGCGGCCAGCCGGTCGGTGCGCTGATCGCCAACTACTTCTTCGACCCCAGCGCCCCGGACATCAAGACCCTGCAGTACGTGGCCAGCGTCGCCAGCATGGCCCACGCGCCGTTCATCGCGGCGGCCGGTCCGGCCTTCTTCGGCCTGGAGCGCTTCACCGGCCTGCCCGACGTGAAGGACCTGCAGGACCACTTCGAAGGCCCGCAATTCGCCAAGTGGCAGGGCTTCCGCGAGCAGGAGGACGCCCGCTACGTGGGCCTGACGCTGCCGCGCTTCCTGCTGCGCACGCCCTACGATCCCCAGGAAAACCCGGTGAAGAGCTTTGTCTACAAGGAGAACGTCGCCGGTAGCCACGAGCACTATCTGTGGGGCAACACCGCCTACGCCATGGCCACCCGCCTGACCGAGAGCTTCGCCAGGTACCGCTGGTGCCCGAACATCATCGGCCCGCAGAACGGCGGCGCGGTGGATGACCTGCCGCTGCACCACTTCGAGAGCATGGGCGAGATCGAGACCAAGATTCCCACCGAGGTGCTGGTTTCCGATCGCCGCGAGTACGAGCTGGCCGAACAGGGCTTCATCGCCCTGACCATGCGCAAGGGCAGCGACAACGCCGCGTTCTTCTCCGCCAACTCGGTGCAGAAACCCAAGTTCTTCGGCACCAGCGAGGAAGGCCGGCTGGCCGAACTCAACTACAAGCTCGGCACCCAGTTGCCCTACCTGTTCATCGTCAATCGCCTGGCCCACTACCTGAAGGTGCTGCAGCGCGAGCAGATCGGCGCCTGGAAGGAGCGCTCCGACCTGGAGCGCGAGCTGAACACCTGGATTCGCCAGTACATCGCCGACCAGGAGAACCCCAATCCGGAAGTACGCAGCCGCCGTCCGCTGCGCGCCGCCCAGGTGGTGGTCAACGAGGTGGCCGGCGAGCCGGGCTGGTACCGGGTGACGCTCAATGTGCGGCCGCACTTCAAGTACATGGGCGCCGATTTCACCCTGTCGCTGGTCGGCAAGCTGGACAAGGACTAAGCGATGTCGGGATACGGCAGCCTGTTCGAGCGCCTGGACGGCGAAAGCGCCCGGCGTCGCAACGGCTGGAGCCAGGAACAAGCCGTCATGGATTCCGTGGCGGCCCATCTGGCGCGGATGCTCAGCACCCGCGCCGGCGGCGTGCAGACGCTGCCCGACTACGGCCTGCCGGATCTAAACGACCAGCGCCTGTCGCTGCACGACACCCTGCAGCAGGCGCGCATCGCCATACAACGCTTCATCGCCGCCTACGAGCCGCGCCTGAGCCAGGTGCGCGTGGTCGCCCTGCCCCGGCACGGCGATCCGCAGCGCCTGGCCTTCGCCATCGAAGCGCGCCTGGACGTGGCCGGGGCGCAGCGCGAAGTGCGCTTCGCCGCCAGCCTGGAAGGCAGCGGCCAGATGCAGGTCGAGTAAGGGAGTACACCAACATGTCAGGCAAACCCGCCGCCCGCCTGGGCGACTCCACCGTCTGCCCGCTGCCGGGCCACGGCAGCACGCCGATCAGCGCCGGCTCGCCGGATGTGCTGCTCGACGGCCAGCCGGCCGCGCGCCTGGGCGATCCCACGGGTTGCGGCGCCACGCTGGCGGCCGGCTGCTCGGCGACCGTACTGATCAATGGGCAGCCGGCGGCCGTGCAGGGCGCCATCGGCAGCCATGGCAATACGGTGACGGCGGGCTCGCCCACCGTACTCATCGGCTGAGCGGACCACGCCCATGTCCTTCAACCACTACTACCAGAGCGAACTCACCGCCCTGCGCCAGCTCGGCAGGCGCTTTGCCGAGCGCAATCCGGCGCTGGCGCCGTTCCTCGGGCAGAGTGGCCGCGACCCGGATGTCGAGCGGCTGCTGGAGGGCTTTGCCTTCCTCGGCGGACGGCTGCGCCAGAAGCTCGACGACGAGTTGCCGGAGCTGACCCATTCGCTGATGCAGCTGCTCTGGCCCAACTACCTGCGTCCGCTGCCGGCCTTCAGCATGCTGCAGTTCGATCCGCTGCGCCGTGCCGCCAGCCAGCCGGTGGCGGCTGGCACGGCGGTCGAGTCCAGGCCGCTGCACGGCGTGAGCTGTCGCTTTCGCACCACTGCGGCTATCGAGGTGCTGCCGCTGGCCCTGAGCCGGCTCGACTATGCCATCCAGGGTCAGGGGGCGCGGCTCAACCTGCGTCTGGACCTCACCGCCGGCCAGCTGGGCGAATGGCCGCTGCAACGCCTGCGCCTGCACCTGAGCGGGGAACGCTACATCAGCCAGTTGCTGTACCTGAGCCTGCTGCGCCACTTGGGCGGCCTCGACGTTGTGCTGCTGGATGAACAGGGGCAGCCGCTGCAGGACGCGCAAGGCGAGCCGCTGCCGCCTGTGCGTCTGGACACCGACGCCGTGCAGCCGGCCGGTTTCGGCGAGGACGAGGCGCTGGTGCCCTACCCGCTCAACAGCTTCCGCGGCTACCGCCACCTGCAGGAGTTCTTCGCCTTTGCGGACAAGTTCCTGTTCGTCGACGTGGGCGGGCTCGAGCGCCTGGCCCAGTTGCCCGAGGAGACCCGCCAGCGCACGCGCGGCCTGCTGCTCGGCTTCGATATCCAGAAGACCGGCGTGCAGCGCATCCGGCCGAGCCTGGACAACGTGCGCCTGTACTGCACGCCGGTGGTCAACCTGTTCGCCCACGACGCCATGCCGATCCGCCTGGACGGCCGCCAGGACCGCTACCTGCTGCGCCCCGCCGAGTTCGCCGCCAAGCACTGCGGGGTGTTCGCCGTGGAGCGGGTCACCGGCTGGAAACCCGGCGGCATGGGTTACGAGGACTACGTGCCGTTCGAGTCCTTCGAGCACGACGCCAGCTTCGACAGTCCGACGGCGCGGCCCTGGTACAGCGTGCGCCAGCAGCCCTCGCCGGTGGGCGACGGTCTGGAAACCTGGCTGGCCTTCAGCCCGCGCCGGCTGGACCGCCACGAGACGCTGTCCGTCGAGCTGACCTGCACCAACCAGGACCTGCCGCGCGAGCTGGCGCCGGGCGACATCTGCCTGCCCAGCGAAGGCACGCCGCAGTTTCTCACCTTCCGCAACATCGGCGCGGTGACGCCCTGCTACGCACCGCCACTGCAGGGCGACTACCTGTGGAAGCTGATTTCCAACCTGTCGCTCAACTACCTGTCGCTGGCCGACGTGCAGGCGCTGCGGGTGATCCTGGACACCTACGACCTGCCGCGCCATTACGACCAGCACGCCGCGCGGGTCAGCCAGCGCCGCCTGGAAGGACTCAAGCAGATCCGCCACCAGCACGTCGACCG
The DNA here is from genome assembly GCF_000647775.1 of Pseudomonas sp. RL. Lineage (NCBI taxonomy): Bacteria > Pseudomonadati > Pseudomonadota > Gammaproteobacteria > Pseudomonadales > Pseudomonadaceae > Pseudomonas > Pseudomonas sp. RL. The sequence goes on from NZ_JBOY01000046.1 coordinate 53,345, forward strand.
CCTGCTGCGCGGCCTGCCGGTGCGCGGCGTGCGCACCGAGCTGACGCTCGATGCTGACGGCTTTCTCGGCGAGGGGGAGCTGTTCCTCTTCGCCTCCGTGCTCAACGAATTCTTTGCCCTGTACACCAGCCTCAACTCGTACCACGAGCTGCGCGTGCAGAGCACACAGGGAGAGGTGTATCAATGGACGCCGCGCATGGGTCAGCAGCCATTGCTGTGACCGCGCTCAGCCGTGGCATCCGCGAGTACAGCCTCTACCAGGCTGTGCGCCTGGTGCTGGAACGGCTGCGTGAACAGCATCCGCAGCTGGACGAGGACGGTCTGTACCAGCGCCTTGAATTCCAGGCCAATCCCAGCCTGGGCTTTCCGGGCGCCGACATCGAACAGGTGCAGTTCTTCGAGGAACACGGCGAGCTGCGCGCGCGCCTGCAGGTGAACCTGCCGGGGCTGTTCGGCAGCGGCTCGCCGCTGCCGGCCTTCTACGCGGAACAGGCGCTGGGCGAGGACAACCCGACCCGCGACTTCCTCGACCTGTTCAACGAGCGCCTGTACCGGCTGCTGCTGCCGATCTGGGAGAAGTACCGCTACCACGCGCGCTTTCGCCCCGGCGCCACGGACCCCTTCTCCGCCCGGCTGTTCGCGCTGATCGGCCTGGGCGGCGAGCCGATCCGCGCCAGCGCCGCGCTGAACTGGAAACGCCTGCTGCCCTACCTGGGCCTGCTCAGCCTGCGCGCCCATTCGGCGGCGCTGATCGAGTCGGTACTGCGTTACTACTTCAAGCATCCGGCGGTGCACATCGAGCAGTGCCTGGAGCGCCGGGTGAGCATCCTGGCCGAGCAGCAGAGCCGCCTGGGCCAGGCCAACAGCCGGCTGGGCAGCGACCTGGTGCTGGGCGACTCGGTGCGCGACCGCAGCGGCAAGTTCCGCATTCATGTGCGCCAGCTGTCCTGGGAACGCTTCCACGAATTCCTGCCCAACGGCCCGCACTACGCGCCGTTGCTGGCGCTGGTGCGCTTCACCCTGCGCGACCCGCTGGATTACGACATCCGCCTGGAACTGCAGACAGACCACCGTCCGGCACTCGGCCTGGGCGCCCACAACCCCTGCCGCCTCGGCTGGACCAGCTGGCTCGGCCAGCCCCGCTCCGCCGCTGAAGTGACCCTAAGCCCTGCTCAAGGATAGAGAGATGATGACCGTCGACCTGCAACAACTCATCCGCGCGCTGGACGCCGACAGCCAGCGCGATTTGGAACAGGCCGCCGAACGCTGCGTGGCCCGCGCCGGCGGCAAGGTGCTGGTGGAGGACCTGCTGCTGGTTCTGCTGGAGCGCGGCGACAGCCTGCTGCTGCGTGCCCTGCGGGATGCAGGCGTGGCACCTGGCGAACTGGCCGCCAGCCTGCAGCCGCGCGGCGAGCGCGAGGAAACCCGCAACCCGGTGTTCTGTGCCGGCCTGGTGCAATGGCTGCAGGACGCGCTGATGCTCGCCACCCTGGAGCTGGGCCGGCCGCACATCGACCAGGCGGCCCTGCTGCTGGCCCTGCTGCGCAACCCGCTGCGCCACGCCGGCACCCGTTACCAGCCGCTGCTGGCGCGCCTGAACGTCGAGCGCCTGCTGGAGTTCACCCGGGCCCAGGCAAGCAGCCCAAGCCACGCGGCCGATACGGCGTTGCAGCGTTTCACCCACAACCTCACCGCCCAGGCCCGCGCCGGCCGGCTCGATCCGGTGCTGTGTCGGGACGCCGCGCTGCGCCAGATGATCGACATCCTCACCCGGCGACGGAAGAACAACCCGATCCTGGTCGGCGAGGCCGGGGTGGGCAAGACCGCGCTGGTCGAGGGCCTGGCCCTGCGCATCGTGCAGGGTGAGGTGCCGCCCGCGCTGCACGGCGTCGAGCTGCTGACCCTGGATCTCGGCCTGCTGCAGGCCGGCGCCAGCCTCAAGGGCGAGTTCGAGCGCCGCCTGCAGGCGGTGATCGACGAGGTATCCGCCGCGCCCACGCCAGTCATCCTGTTCATCGACGAGGCCCATACGCTGATTGGCGCCGGTGCCCAGTCCGGCGGTAGCGACGCCGCCAACCTGCTCAAGCCAGCCCTGGCGCGGGGCGAGCTGCGCACCATCGCGGCGACCACCTGGCGCGAGTACAAGCAGTATTTCGAGAAGGACCCGGCGCTGGCCCGGCGCTTCCAGCCGGTGCAGGTCCACGAGCCCACCGTCGCCGAGGCAGTCACCATCCTGCGCGGCCTGGCGCCGGTGTATGCCGGCAGCCACGGCGTCTACCTGCGCGACGATGCGGTGCAGGCCGCGGCCGAGCTGTCGGCCCGCTATCTGACCGGGCGCCAGTTGCCGGACAAGGCCGTGGATGTGCTGGACACTGCCTGCGCTCGGGTGCGCATCAGCCTGGCCACGCCGCCCGAGGCGCTGGAGCGGCTGCGCGCCGAGCAGGCGGCCGGGCAGCGCCAGTTGGAGGCGCAGCAGCGCGACCAGGCGGCGGGCCTGGTTGCCGATTCGGACGTTCTGGAGCGTCTGCGGCAACAGCTGCAGAGCCTGGTCGAGGAGGAACGCCAGCTGGCCGACCGCTGGGAACAGCAACGCCAGCTGGCCAGTCGCCTGCTGGACCTGCGCCAGCAGTGCGCTGAAGCGCCGGATGAAGAGACCCGCGCGGCGCTGGCTGCCACGCAGGCCGAGCTGGCCGTCGCCCAGGCACAGCAGTTGCTGGTCAGCCACGAAGTCAGCCCGCGCCTGGTGGCCGAGGTGATCAGCCACTGGACCGGCATTCCCGCCACGCAGCTGGCCCAGGAACACAACACCCGCATCGCCAGCTTCGCCGACGACCTGCGCCAGCGCATCCGTGGCCAGGAACAGGCGGTGCAGGCGCTGGACCGCGCCATGCGCGCCAGCGCCACCGGGCTGAGCAACCCGGAAGCACCGACCGGGGTATTTCTGCTGGTCGGTCCCAGCGGCGTGGGAAAGACCGAAACCGCCCTGGCGCTGGCCGACCTGCTGTACGGCGGCGAGCGTTTCCTCACCACCCTCAACCTGTCCGAGTTCCAGGAGCGCCATACGGTGTCCCAGTTGATCGGCGCGCCGCCCGGCTATGTCGGCTACGGCGAGGGCGGCCGGCTGACCGAGGCGGTTCGCCAGAAGCCCTACTCGGTGATCCTGCTCGACGAGGTGGAGAAGGCCCACCCGGACGTGCTGAACCTCTTCTACCAGATCTTCGACAAGGGTATGGCCAACGACGGCGAGGGGCGGGAGATCAGCTTCCGCAACTGCGTGTTCCTGTTGACCTCGAACCTGGCCAGCGAGCAGATCGCCGAGCGGTGCGCGGACGACACACAGCGACCGGATGCCGACAGCCTGGAACAGGCCATTCGCCCGGCGCTATCCCGGCACTTCAAGCCAGCGCTGCTGGCGCGCATGCAGGTGGTGCCCTACTACCCACTGTCCGACGCGCTGCTGCACGAGCTGATCGAACTCAAGCTGGCGCGCTTCGGCGCACGCCTGGCCGCGCGCCAGGTGCGTTTCAGCCACAGCCCCGCGCTGGTGACGCAGCTGGCCGAGCGCTGCAAGCAGGGCGACAGCGGTGCCCGGCTGATCGATCAGTTGCTCGACCGGCACCTGCAGCCGCTGGTGGTCAACCAGCTGCTGGAGGCCTTGGCCACCGGTGCGTCATTGCAACAATTGCATGTCGGCCTGGACCACGACGGAGGGCTGAACTGTGAGTGCCTTTGAAGCCTGGACGCAGCCGGATATGCCGCTGCTCTCGCTGATCCGCCTGGCCCGCAGCGCCAGCCGGGAAGCGCTGCTGGAGACGCTGGTCGACACCAGCTCACGGCTGGCCGGCAGCGAGCTGAGCCAGTTGTACCTGCTCGACGACAGCCACACGCGCCTGACGCTCAGCGCCGAATCCCTCGATGGCCAAGTGTCCGTTCACTCGGCCACCAGCCTGCCCAGCGACTACCGCGGCGAGCAGTTACTGCAGTACTGCCTGTGCCAGAACCGCACCCTGGCCCTCGACGAACTGGACGCCAGCCTGCACGCCACAGGGTTCCTGCCCGCCAGCCTGCGGCCCTGGCGCAGCCTGCTGTGCCTGCCGCTGCCGGATGCCCAGGGGCAGGTGGCGGGCCTGTTGGTCAGCGCCAGCCGCCAGCGCCGCGATCTGGCCGCCGCTGCGCTGCTGGCCGAGCTGGGCGGCTTCGTCATCAACCAGCTGCGCCTGCTGCAACGGGCCGAGCCGGTCCGCACGGAGGCGGCCAGCGCGGCCGCCGCCAGCGGCCCGACCGTTACCGGCAACGCCTACGGCCTGATCGGCGACAGTGCCGGCATGCGCCGCGTCTACCAGCTGCTCGGCAAGGTGCTGCACGTGCCGATCACCGTGCTGGTGCGCGGGGAAACCGGCACCGGCAAGGAACTGGTGGCCCGCGCCATCCACGACCACGGTTCGCGACGCAGCCAGCCGTTCCTGGTGCAGAACTGTGCGGCCATGCCGGAGAACCTGCTGGAAAGCGAGCTGTTCGGCTACCGCAAAGGCGCCTTCAGCGGCGCCGACCGCGACCACCGGGGCCTGTTCGATGCCGCCGATGGCGGCACCTTGTTCCTCGACGAGATCGGCGACATGCCGCTCAGCCTGCAGGCCAAGCTGCTGCGTGTGTTGCAGGAGGGCGAGGTGCGCCCCCTGGGCAGCACCCGGACGCATCGGGTGGACGTGCGCATCATCGCTGCCAGCCACCGGGACCTGCCGGGTGAAGTGGCGGCCGGACGCTTTCGCGAAGACCTGTTCTATCGCCTGGCCAGTTTTCCAATCGAGCTGCCGCCACTGCGCGAACGCGGTACCGACCTGCTCAAGCTGGCGCGGCATTTCACCGACAAGGCCTGCGCCTTCCTGCAGCGCAATGCCTGCCGCTGGAGCGAGGATGCCCTGGCCGCACTGAGCGGGCATGACTTTCCGGGCAATGTGCGCGAGCTCAAGGCCTTGGTCGAACGGGCCGTGCTGCTCTGCGAGGGCAACGAGCTGCGGCCGGAGCATCTCAACCTGGCCCCGGCGAGTCCGCGCACCGCCCAGACCCTGCGCGAGCGTCTGGAACAGGTGGAGCGCAGCCTGGTCCTCGACTGCCTGCGCCGCACCGGCGGCAACCAGAGCCAGGCGGCTCGGGAGCTGGGATTGCCGCGCCGCACGCTGCTGTATCGCATGGAACGCCTGGGCATCGGCCCGGCGCGGCTGTGAGTCACGGAGGAGTCATGGCCCACCCCGATTTCACCCTGCACCTTGCCAATGGTGCCGACGACCTGCAGGTACTCGCCTTCGTCGGACACGAAGGCGTCAGCCAGCCCTACCGCTTCAGCCTGGAGTTGGTCAGCCCCAACCCTGATGTGGATTTCGCGGCGCTGCTGCAGCAGCCAGCCTTTCTGTGCCTGGATACGGCGCAGGGCAGGGGCATTCACGGCCTGGTGCAACGCATCGAGCAGACGGCGTGCAGCCCGGCGCTGAGTCACTATCGACTCGACCTGGGACCGCACCTGCTGCGGCTCGCCCTGCGCCGCAACTGCCGCATCTTCCAGGAGCGCACGGTCCCGCAGATCCTGGAAACGCTGCTCGACGAGCATGGTATTCCGGCTGATCGCCGGGGCTTCCAGCTGGGCAGCCACTACCCGGCGCGCCAGTACTGCGTGCAGTACGCCGAGACGGACCTCGATTTCCTGCAGCGCCTGTGTGCCGAGGAAGGCCTGCACTATCACTTCGAACACAGCACGGATGGCCATCGGCTGGTGTTTGGCGATGATCAGACTGCCTTTCCCTGCCTCGGCCAGCCGACCCCCTATGTCCCGGGCTCGGGCCAGGCATGCGGGAAGCCCACCATCCAGGCGTTCTCGGTGCGCCTGGAGTCGCGCACCGAGACGGTGGCCCTGCGCGATCACGATTTCCTGCAGCCCCGCCTGCACCTGGAAAGCACCGCGCAACGCGGGCAGCGCGAGGACTATCGCTATCCGGGAGGATTCCGCGACCGGGATCGCGGGCGCCAACTGGCTCAACGTGCTCTGGAAGCACACCGCCATGATGTCGTGCTGGCCCAGGGCGAAAGCGATCAGCCGCAGCTGGCCAGCGGTTATTTTCTCGACCTGCATGAACATCCCCGCCGGGACTGGAACCAGCTGTGGCTGCTCACCGAAATACAACACGAAGGGCGTCAGCCACAGGTACTGGAAGCCTATGGCGATGCGGTGCGCGACGGGGCCATTCCGGGCTACCGCAACCGCTTCAAGGCGACACCCTGGGATACCCCGTTCCGCCCCCAGGCACTTTCCAGGCCGCGACTGCCAGGAGTCCAGAGCGCCGTGGTATGCGGGCCGGTAGGCGAGGAGATTCATTGCGACGCGCTGGGCCGGATCAAGGTGCAGTTCCACTGGGACCGTGACGGCCAGAACGACGCACACAGCTCCTGCTGGCTGCGGGTCGCATCCGGTTGGGCGGGTGACCGCTACGGCGCCCTGGCTGTGCCGCGGGTGGGCATGTCGGTACTGGTCAGTTTTCTCGAAGGCGATCTCGACCAGCCACTGGTCACCGGTTGCCTCTACCACGCGGAGCTTCCGGCTCCTTATCCCCTCCCGGAGCACAAGACTCGCAGCGTGTTCAGAAGCCAGAGCACACCCGGTGGCGAAGGCTTCAACGAGGTACGCATCGATGACCGCAAGGACGCGGAGCAGATCTACCTGCACGCGCAACGCGATTGGGAGCAGCACATCGGCCATGACCATCATCTCTACGTGGGCCATGAGCAGCATGAGCATATCGGTGCCAATTGTCTTCTGGAGGTGCAGGGCGAGGAGCACCGCCTGGTCCATCAGGCTCGCATGACCGAGCTGAAGGCCGATGATCACCTGACCGTGGGCGCCAGCCAGCATGTGAAGGTCGGCGAAGGCCGGTTCGTCGATGCGGGGCGGGAAATCCATCTGTTCGCGGGCAAGAAGCTGGTTATCGATGCCGACCAGGAAATGAGCCTCGCCGCCGGGGGCAGCTGGCTGAAACTCGACCCCTCCGGCGTGAGCCTGAGCGGCGTGCAGATTCGCCTCAACTCGGGCGGCAATGCGGGCCACGGCTCCGGCGCGCAGGTTCTGATGCCGGTGCTGGCGAGCGTTCCAGGGACGGCGCAGCCCAGCAAATCACTGCAGGCCCCCGCTCAACCTCCCGCCTCGCAGCCTGAGATCGAAGCGCAGGAAGCGCGCTGGGAAGAAGAGGAAGCCGAGTCACTGGAAGAAGAAACCGAAGCGCAGGAAGAGGAGCGGGTGCAACCGGAAGAAACCGCCGAGCAGCGCATCACGTTGCGCATTGGCGTGTTTTTCGATGGCACTGGAAACAACACAGCAAATTCCGGGTTGACCGAACAATGCCGTCGGGATGACCAGACGCTGCTCGATCCAGACACGCTGCAGGGCGCCATCGACTATTGCCGCAGGTTCGGTTTTGACGACCCGGATGAAAACGGCGTGTTTCGTCGCACGCCGGATAACAGCTACGGCAATGCCCACAGCAATGTGGCTGAACTGTTTCGCTTGTATCAGGACGATGCCAACCGCGCCTTGAGTGCGGGCGAGACCTCGGCGTGCATCAAGGCGTATCTGGAAGGTATCGGTACAACCAGCGGTGATGCGGACTCACTGATTGGCCAGGGCACCGGGGGCGGGACAACCGGCGTGCTGGCCAGGGTGCAAGACAGCCCCACGCACATCAGCCGCCAGTTGCGGGACTTGTTGAGAAAAAATCCCGCGCTCCTGGTCGACGCAGTTGAGTTCGACATCTTCGGCTTCAGCCGCGGCGGCGCCGCCGCCCGGCATTTCGCCAACGAAGTGCTCAAGGCTGAAAAAGGCGTGCTCGCCGGGCTGCTTAGCCCCCAGACTGCCGGCTTTGCTCCCGACTTCAGCTGGAACCGGGTACGCCTCAACTTCATCGGCCTGTTCGATACCGTGGCCGCCCTGGTGGCCCCCTTGGAGGGCGATTTCAGCCCGGCCAACGATGACAATCCGGGACTCAATCTGTATCTGCCCCCCGATTGCGCGCGCAAGGTGGTGCACCTGACCGCCCGTGACGAGAAGCGCTGGAATTTTGCACTCAACAGCGTTGCGCCAGGTCATCAGGAGATCGAGTTGCCGGGCGCCCATTCGGATATCGGCGGTGGCTATCCGCCGCTGATGACCGAAAGGCTGCTGATCGGCAAACCCAGACCCGTATTGCTTTATTGGGGCCGCTCGCCCGAGCAGAGCAAAGCCTGGCAGGAAGCCCTCGCCGAGGCCGAGCAACTGGAACTGCAAGGATTGCCGGCCGGCTCCCTGCGCATCGGCACCCGACCGCTGTCGCCCTCGCGCCAGCGCTCGACGGCCAGTTCCGAGCGGCATCTGGTGCTGTTGGAAGTGAACCGCCAGGTCAGGGGTGAGCTGGCGCGAGTGTATTTGCAGGCCATGCACCAGATCGCCACCGCAAATGACGTCCCACTGGAGCCACTGGACCCAGCCGATACCCGCCTTGCGATTTCGGCCGATCTGGGTGCCATTGCTCAAAAACTTCTGGCTGCGGCACAAGGCTCCGCCCTCAACCTGTCGTTTGAGGAGGAGCGCCACTTGTACGCTCGCTACATCCACCTATCCGCGCATTGGACACCCCTCAAGGGCCTGCTAATCAACAAGCCCGCTCCGAAAGGCCGCCTGGTTTACGGCAACCAACCTCAGAAGGACTACCCAGCATGAAACCCCTCTGGCTACTCCTAGCCTGCGTGCTCGCGGGCTGCTCAAACCTGCCCAGCCGCCCCGATCTTCCCTACGACGCCTGGTTTGTCGGAACTATGGCCCCCGATTACATGGACACCTGGGTGGAGCACATTGATGTGGTCGACCGCCACGGCTGGGTATACGAGGACGTGTCCGGGGGGGTGAGTTCCATGCGCCGCCCGCCCTTGCTGAACGGCAAGCCCGCTGGGTGGCCCAAACAGGTCGGCCTCGGCTCCGGCCGCCATATGACCGGCATCGACCTGCCCGAATTGATCTTCGTAACCTGGCAGTCGCTGGTCGAGCCCCAGACCTACAACGCCCGCATCCGCATTCCCGAGTGGGTGCATGAGGAAATGCTCAAGCCGCACCGGGCCTATTGCCAATTCGATGGCCAGGAGGTCGATGGGCTGTACCGCGACAGCATCACTCTCGGCCTGGCGCCCGGCGGCATCGTCAAGGCGTGGCTGACCGGCCCCTGCCTGAGCGATATCGAAATCACCCGCTACCAGGCCTCGGTCAGCAAGGTCGGACCTTACGGCGGCAAGTCCGGCGGAAAACACCGCCCGCTCAACGAAATTTCCAAAGCCTATATCGAGCGGCACGGAGTGCCCTATGGCTCCTGGTAGCCGCTCATCCATTCAAGGAGGAATCCCATGTCGATACGCGCACGTTCAATCGTCTGGCTGTTAGCCGTGCTGACCCTCGCCGGCTGCGCCAACCCGCGCTGGAGCGACAGCGATTACCGCCCGCTGGGCGAACCCCAGGCGGCTCAACGCAAGTAAGGGAGTGCAAACCATGGAACTGGTTTTCGAAAGGGTCGGGGCCGGGCCGGCCTCCAGCGCCCGCTTCACCGTGCGCGGCGGGGTGATCGGGCGGGCGGCGGACTGCGACTGGGTGATTGCCGACAGCAAGCGGGTCATCTCGGGGCGACATGCCCGGGTGACTCACCGGGATGGTGATTATTTCCTCACCGACACCAGCAGCAACGGCATCCGCCTCAAGGACAACGGCGCCAGCCTGATCAAGGGGGTGCCGCAGAAGATCGAACATGGCGCCGTCTTCTGCCTAGGCGATGTGGAGATTCGTGCCCGCCTGGTGCCAGGGATGGAGGAGGACGCGCTGCTGACGAGCGCCAGCATCATTCCGGACGATGCCTTTCTGGAGCTTGACCCGCTGGCCGGGCTGGACGCCACGGCAGCGGAAACGGCGGCCCATGACCTAGATCTGTCGCTGTCCCTCGCCGCCGGCGAGGCGCCGCAGCGGGACTACGCCGCCGTGGAGGCGGAAAGCCTGCTGGTGCCGCGGCTGGTGCCGGCGACCGCCGCCACGCCAGCCGCTACGCCGGCGCCGGTCCGTGCGAGCCGGGATGATTTCTGGCAGCAGCTGGGCGAAGCGCTGGGCATGCCGCTGGAGACGTTCGACGAACCGGCCCGTCAGGCCGTGGCACTGCAGGCCGCCCGCCTGCTGCGCCAGTGTGTCGGTCAGTTGCAGCAGAGCCTGCGCACCCGCAGCGAGCTCAAGGGCGAACTGCGCCTGCAACAGACCACCGTGCAGAGCGCCGGCAACAACCCGCTCAAGCACGCGGTCAACAGCGAGGAAGCAATGCAGGCCCTGCTGCGCGCCCCCAAATCCGGCCAGTTGAAGGGCGAGCAGGCGGTGGCCAACGCCTTCCGTGACCTGCAGGCCCATCAGGTGGCAATGCTGGCCGCCAGCCGCGCCGCGGTGCAGGCCATGTTCGAGCACTTCGCACCGCAGCGGATCGCCGCGCGCAGCGACCATGAACGCAAGCCCTGGCCGGTCACGGCCGGCAGCCGCTGGCGCGCGTACTGCCACGAGCATCGCCAACTGGACCAGAACGGCGACTGGGGCCAGCGCCTGTTCGCCCGTGACTTCGCCCAGGCCTATGAAGAACAGGTCCGCCTGATCGCCACCCTGAACACCGACTCGCAAGGATGATGTCCATGTTTCGCCTCGCTCCCCTGGTCCTGCTCGGCGCCCTGCTGTGCCTGGGCGGCTGCTCCTCGTCGCTGACCAAGCTGGATATGTTCGCCACCGCGAGCAACAGCCTGAACCCCGATCTCGGCGGCCGGCCGTCGCCGATCGTGGTGCGGCTGATCGAGCTGCGCCATCCGGCGGCCTTCGAGAACGCGGATTTCTTCGCCCTCTACCAGAACCCGCGCCAGGCGCTGGCGCCGGATTTCGTCACCCAGGAAGAGTTCGAGCTGCGCCCGGGCAGCTGGCGTGCGCTGAAGGTGCACGTGCAGCCCGGCAGCCGCTACGTCGGCGTGCTGGCCGCCTATCGCGACCTGCAGGAAACCCGCTGGCGCCAGGTCATTCCGCTCGAGGAGCAGGCGCTGCACAAGGTGCGCCTGCATCTCGACGACCAGGGCGTGCGGCGCCTGGATACCCCCGAGCCGGAGGACGACTGACATGGCCCTGGACAAGGTGATCTGGCAGGAAGGCATGCTGCTCAAGCCGCAGCACTTCCAGCAGAACGACCGCTATCACGACCACCAGCTGAAGAGCCGCACCCAGCGCCTGGGGCACTATCCGTGGGGTTTCTTCGGCCTGGAGATCGACCGGCAGTTCCTCAACATGGGCAAGCTGGTGCTGAGCCGGGCCAGCGGTCTGCTGCCGGACGGCACGCTGTTCGACATCGGCCCCGAGCAGCCGCCGCTGGTGCTGGACATCGCGCCGAACACCACCGGCACGCCGGTCTATCTGGCCCTGCCGCTGGCCACCGGCAATCACATCGAAAGCCGCCGGGCCGAGCAGAAGGACGTGCTGGCGCGTTTCGTCACCCTGGACCGCGACCTGGCCGACTCGAACGCCGGCGACAACGGCCTCGGCCAGGTCGGCTGCGGCCAGCCGGATTTCCGCCTGCAGCTGGGCGAGCAGCACAACGACGCGCTGTTCGTGAAGCTCAAGGTGTGCCAGGTACTGGATACCACGCCCGACGGCGTGATCAGCCTGGATGCGGCGTTCATCCCCAGCTTCCTGCACTTCCATGCCAGCGATTACCTGCTGTCCTGCCTCAAGGAAGTGATCACCATGCTGGCGCACCGGGGCGACACCCTGGCCGAGCGCATCCGCGCCACCGGCAAGGTGGGCGGCGCGGAGGTGGGGGATTTCATGATGCTGCAGCTGATCAACCGCTACGAGCCGCTGCTGCGCCATTACCTGGGCGTCGATCAGATGCATCCTGTGCAGATCTACCGGGAACTGCTGTGCCTGTTCGGCGAGCTGGCGACCTTCTCAGCCGAGAGCAAACGCCCGCACCTGGAGGTCCGCTACCAGCATGGCGACCAGGGTGCCAGCTTCCATCAGTTGCTGGACGCGTTGCGCCAGGTGCTGTCGATGGTGCTCGAGCAGCACGCCATCGAGCTGCCGCTGCAGCAGCGGCAGTACGGCATTCAGGTGACGCCGCTGCACGATGCCAGCCTGCTGGACAGCGCGGTGTTCGTGCTGGCCGCCAGCGCCGAGTGCGATTCGGAGTCGCTGCGCACGCGCCTGCCGGCGCATCTGAAGATCGGCCCGGTCGAGCACATCCGCCAACTGGTCAACCTGCACCTGCCGGGCATCCGCCTGCGTCCGCTGCCGGTGGCGCCACGGCAGATCCCCTTCCATGCCGGCAAGACCTACTTCGCGCTGGAGCTGACCCCCGACGAGCAGGAGCAGATGAAGCGTTCGGGCGGCTTCGCGCTGCATGCGTCCGGTGAATTCACCGGGCTGGAACTGAAATTCTGGGCGATCAGGGATTGAGAGAGATGGATTACACAGCGAGCGACAGGACGGTCGTGCTCAGCCACAACGGCCAGCCGCCGGCGGCGGACAGCCTGCTGAGCGACGCCGGGGCCACCCCCAGGTACGACGAGCTGGAGGCGCGCATGGTCTTCGCCGCGCGCGTGCGGCCGGCCGAGTCCTTCAGCGTCAGCCTCAACCCGCTGGTGGCGGCGGCCGCGCCGCTGCTGTCCGAGGCGGTACGTATCAGAAGCAGTCCGCACGGCGAAGACCTGCACGCGCTGCAGGCGCAACTGGGCGCCGCCATCCGCCAGTTCGAGTACCGCGCCCTGCAGGACGGCGTGGAAAGCGCGCAGGTGATGGCGGCCCGCTACGTACTGTGCAGCGTACTGGACGAAGCCGTGGTGACCACGCCCTGGGGCGTGGCCGGTGAGTGGTCGCAGTTGAGCCTGCTGAGCGGCTTTCACAACGAGACCTTCGGCGGTGAGAAGGTCTTCCAGCTGCTCGAACGCCTGGCGCGCAACCCGGTCAAGCACCTGGCCATGCTCGAACTGCTGTACCTGTGCCTGGCGCTGGGCTTCGAGGGCCGCTATCGCGTGCTGCCGCGCGGCATGCTCGAGCTGGAGGCGGTACGCGACGGGCTGTACCGGCAGATTCGCCAGCTGCACGGCGATGTGCCGCGCGAGCTTTCGCCGCACTGGGAGGGACTGACGGGCGGCCAGCGGCGGCCGCTGTTCAACGTGCCGGCCTGGAAGGTGGCGCTGGCCGCCGTGGCCTGCCTGGGCGTGCTGTATGTGAGCTTCGCCTGGGCGCTGGGGGCGCAGCGCGACCGCGTCCTGCAGCCCTACCTGGGCACGGACGCGGCAATTGAGTTTTCCACGCAGTCAGGGATGAAGTGACATGGACATCAAGCAATACGCGGCCCGGATCGGCCGTTTCCTGGCGCGGACCTGGGTCTGGAGCCTGCTGCTGGTGCTGCTGGCGAGCCTGCTGATCTGGTTCGTCGGCCCGCTGCTGGCGATTGCCGAGCAGCGCTTCTGGGCCTCGCCGCTCAGCCGTCTTGCCAGCATCGGCCTGCTGGTGCTGCTGTGGGGGCTGGCCCTGGCGTTCGCCGACTGGCGCGGCAAACAGCGCCAGCGCCGCGCGCAGAGCGCCGAGCAAGCCCAGGAGTCGCTACGTCAGCAAAGCCTCATCGGCGAGGAGCAGGCCGAATTGCGCCATCGCTATCGCGAGGCCCTGCGCACGCTCAAGGGACACGGCGGAAAATGGCGCGAGGAGCTGCCCTGGTACCTGCTGATCGGCCCGCAAGGCAGCGGCAAGACCAGCCTGCTGGATTTCTCCGGGCTGGAGTTCCCGCTCAATCAGGGCGCGGAGCAGCGTCTGACTCGGGAAGTCGCCGGCACCCTGTACGCGGACTGGTACTTCGCCGAACAGGCGGTGCTGATCGACACGGCCGGCCGCTATCTGAGCCAACCCGACCCGGCGGTGGACAGCCTGGGCTGGCAGACGCTGTTGCACCTGCTGCGCCGGCGTCGCACCCGGCCGCTCAATGGCGTGCTGGTGAACCTGCCGGTGGATGTGCTGCAGAGCGGCGACGAACTGGCGCTTGAATACCTGGCGCGCCAGACCCGCCAGCGCCTGCAGGAGATTCATCAGCAACTGGGCGTCGACGTGCCGGTGTACCTGGTGCTCGGCAAGGCGGACAAGGTGCCGGGCTTCGCCGAGTCCTTCGATCAGCTGTCACGCGAGGAGGCCGACCAGGTACTGGGCATGACCTTCCGTCCGGGGCAGTCCGCCACCGAGCAGGCGACCCTACGCGCGGAACTCGAAACACTGCTGCGACGGCTGAATCACCAGGTGATTCCACGCATGCACCAGGAGCGGGATACGGTGCGGCGCGGGCGCATCCTCGACTTTCCCCATCAGCTTGGCCAGCTGGGCGAGCAGCTGTGCCTGTTCGTCGAGCTGGCCTTCGCCGGCAATCGCTACCAGCGGGCCAGCCAGCTGCGTGGCCTCTATTTCATAAGTGCACCGCAGTTGGCGGGCGGGCTCGATCCGGTGACCCTCGGCATTGGCCAGCAGCTCGGTCTGGCCGGCAGCCTGCTGCCCAGCCTGCACACCGGCAAGCCCCGCTTCATCCATGATCTGTTTGCCAAGGTGATCTTCCCCGAGGCGCCGCTGGCCAGCCTCGACGGCCAGACCGCGCGGCGCATGGCCTGGGGGCAACGAGTGCTTTATGCCGCGGCGCTGGGCAGTGTGCTGGCAATGGCCGTCCTCTGGGCCAACGCCTTCTCGGACAACCAGGCTCGCCTCGAGCGTCTGCGGCAGACTGCCGACAGCCTGCTGCCCGCCCGCGAGCAACTGGACGCCCATGACGACATCCATCGGCTGCTGGAGGTACTGGACATCAGTCATGCCGCTACCCAGGTTTTCCCCGACAGCAGCGAGGTGCCCCTGGTGCAGCGCGGCGGCCTGTACCAGCGCAGCCAGGCGGAGCCGGTGGTGACCGACAACTATCGACGTGACCTAGAACGCCTGCTGCTGCCTCGGGTGCGCCAGCTTCTGGAAACACAGCTGGTGCAGCGGACAGACCGCGATGCCCTGCTGGCCAGCCTGCGCGCCTACCTGATGCTCAATCTGCCCGAGCGGCGGGACGCCGGCTTCCTCGCCGACCGGCTGGCGGCGGAGTGGTCACGGCGCCACCCGGGGGAGGCGACCGTACAGGCAGCCCTGAACGGTCACTTTCAACGTTTGCTGGCCGAGCCGTTTGCCGCACAACCAATCGACGCGGCCTTGGTGGCCCAGGCTCGCCAGACGCTGCGCAGCGAGTCGCTGGCCGAAGTGGTGTACCGCGCACTGCGCGAACAGGCCCAGCAATTGCCAGAGTACCGCTTCCACCAGCATCTCGGCCCGCAGGCCACCCTGCTCAATGGCAGCGACCATGCCATACCCGGCCTCTACACCCAACGCGGCTATCGACACTACCTGCTCGCCCAAGGGCCACGCCGAATGGAGGAGATCCTGCGCGACAATTGGGTGCTGGGTGAGAGCGCGGGCCTGAGCCCGCATGATCTGGGCCGCCTGCTGGCCGACGTGGAGCAGCTGTACTTCCGCGACTACGCCTACCACTGGTCGCAGGCGCTGGAGCAAATGGAGCCAGAGCCCGTGGGCAACGCCGCGCAGGGCGCACGTCTGGTCGCCGGGTTGGGCTCGCCCAGCTCGCCGCTGCTGCAGCTGCTGGTTCAGCTGCGGGAAAACACGCTATTCAGTGGGCCGGCGGCAAGCACAGAAACCGCCGGCGAGCTGTTGTCCGCCGCCACAGCATTGGGTACACCGCTCGCCAGCGCCGTACCGGACAGTGCTCGCAAGGCCATGGAACGCCACTTCGCGCCCCTGCATCGGCTGCTGGACGGCGGCGGCGCAGCCGGTCCCGAACTCGCCAACAGCTTGCAGGCCCTGGATGATCTGCACACCCTGCTCAGCACACTGGCTCAGGCCAGCCAGCCGGAACAGACCGCATTCGAACTGGCTCGCCAGCGCATGAACGGCCGTAGTGACGCCCTCAGTCAGCTGCGCAGCAATGCGGCGCGGATGCCCAAGCCGATCGGGCGCTGGCTGGAACTGCTGGCCGATGACAGCTGGATGCTGATCCTCAGCGAAGCCCAGCACCACCTGAACCAGCGCTACCAGGCCGAGCTGTACGCCTTCTACCAGGGCGCCCTGAGGCAGCGTTACCCGTTCGAGGCCCGTAGCCAGAGCGAAGTCTCCCTGGCCGACTTCCGCGAGTTTTTCAAGAGCAAGGGGGTGGCTGACCGCTTCTTCGAGGGCTATGTGCGCCCCTTCGTGACCGGCAGCGGCAACCAACTGAAATTGCGACTGGTCGATGGTCGTGGCCTGCCCCTTTCCCCGCATTTCCTAGCTCAGCTGGGCAAGGCGGAGGACATCCGCCGCAGCTTCTTCGCCGAGAATCCCGAGGAGCCCAGCCTGCAGTTCAAGCTGGAATCTTATTTGCTCGATTCGAACATGCGCCGCGCGGAGTTCCGCTTGGGCAATCAGCAGCACGAGTACCGCCATGGTCCGATCGCGCAAACCTCGTTCCGCTGGCCAGACCATACCCTGGACGGCAGGGCCAGTGTGCTGATCGAGGAGATCGGGGGCCGCCGCCTCGCCGTGGAGAAGAACAGTGGTCACTGGTCGCTGTTCCGCCTGATCGATCAGTTGCAGGTGGAGCACCACAGCGGGAGGGATGTGCTTCTGCTCAAGGCGCATCTGGAAGAACGCCGCGCTCAGTATCTGCTGCACAGCCAGCGCTCGCCTAATCCCTTCGATCCGTCGCTGTTGCGCAGCTTCAAGCTGCCGGCGGTCCTGTAATGAGCGGATGGCAGAGCGCGGCGCGCAGCGAAACCGGCAAGGTACGCCAGCGCAACGAGGATGCGCTGCTGGCGGCCGCTGATCAGGGTCTGTGGGCCATTGCCGACGGCATGGGTGGGCATGCCAACGGGGCACTGGCCAGCCGCAGCATCATCGAGGGACTGTCGGCACTGCAGTTGAACGGCACGCTTGAACAGCGCATTGCCCAGGTGCGTACCGAGCTGGTCGGACTGAATCAGCGGCTGAGCCAGGATCTGACCCTGGCGGCCGATCAGCAGGATTCGATCATGGGCAGTACCGTGGTCGTGCTGCTGGTCGAAGGAGTTCGCGGAGCCTGCCTTTGGGCAGGCGACAGCCGATGCTACCTCTGGCGGGACCAGCGGCTCTTTCAGCTGACGCGAGATCACTCGCTGGCCCAGCAACTGATCGACAGACACCGATACAGCGCCGAACAGGCCGCCCAGCATCCAGCCTCCCAAGCACTGACCCGCGCCGTGGGCGCAACGAACGATCTGGAACTGGACACGGTCGAGTTCGACGTCCGCCCGGGCGATTGCTTCCTGCTGTGCAGTGATGGCATCCATCAGGCATCGCCGGCTGCGGTACTCGGTGCGGCGTTGAAGGCGCCGACACCGAAGCGGGCGGCAGATCTTCTGATCGACTTCGTTATGCAGGGCCCGGCGCGCGACAATCTGAGCGCCGTGGTGGTCCGCAAGATGCCATCGGGAGTCCGCCAATGACGGGCATCATTGAGCCGGAAATGACCTATTTCGCCTTTGCGCAGTCGACCGCGAAAAAGACGGAGCCGCGATCGACATGCCTGCCGCCAGTACCCGACCTGTTATGCAATCGCTATCGGGTGGAACGACTGCTCGGTGTAGGTGGCATGGGCGCCGTCTTCAGAGCGCGAGACCTGCTACGTGAACAGCTGGGAGATCCCTGCCCGCTGATCGCGATCAAGACCCTGAACAATGAGTGCGCCGAATACCCCGACGCGCCGACCCTCCTGCACAGCGAGTTCGCTCGCACGCTGCGCCTGAAGCATCCCAATGTAATCAGGGTGCTGCATTTCGATATCGACCCGGCAAGCGAGCACCCCTTCATCGTCATGGAACTACTCGAGGGCATCACGCTGGATCAATTGCTCCTTCGCCAACCACAGGGCCTGGCATGGAGCGATATCCACAGCATCGGCGGCAGCGTGCTGGCTGCGGTCGCCCATTGTCATGAGCGGGGCACCGTTCACGGGGACATCAAACTCAGCAATATTCTGGCGGGCAAGGAGGGTGTTCGTCTGTTCGATTTCGGCCTCGGACACTGTTCTCAGGACCAGCTTCCACAACTTGACCGAGAGCACTTCAAAGCCTGGACCCCCGGATACGCCGCTCCGGAAATCTTGCAAGGTGAGCCCGCCAGCAGCGCGGCGGATGTTTACTCGCTGGGCTGTGTGCTACTGGAGCTAAGCGGTGCGCGCCTGAAGAACGAACCACTCCGCCAGCCTGCGCAAATGCCGACAAGCCTCTGGAAAGTGCTGAACCGTGCGATCTCCAGCCTGCCGAACCAGCGCTGTTCCGCTCGTCAGTTGCATGAAGCCTGGGGGAAGACTACTCAGCACTCTCTGCTCTCCAAGCTGATCGCCAGGCTTCAGTGAGCTGAAAAAGACAAAACCCCAACCCGCGGTTGCGGATTGGGGTTTTGGTTTTAGGTG
>NZ_JBOY01000047.1:0-4393 GCF_000647775.1 Pseudomonas sp. RL
GACCGGGCGCGCCGACATGGCGCTGAACCTGATCAACAAGCTCTACGGCATCGAACGGGATCTGAAAGAGGCTAACGACAGCGAACGCCTGAGTGCCCGTCAGCAACGCAGCGTGCCGATCCTCGACCAGCTCAAGGCCTGGCTGGACAAGACCCAGCCGCAGGTCGCCGGGCAGACCGCCCTGGGCAAGGCGGTCAACTACCTGGCCAGCAACTGGAGCAAGCTGGTGCGCTATGTCGAAGGCGGCCACCTGCCGATCGACAACAACCGCGCCGAGAACGCCATCCGCCCGTTCGTCATCGGCCGCAAGAACTGGCTGTTCAGCGACACCCCGCAAGGCGCCACGGCCAGCGCACAGATCTACAGCCTGATCGAAACCGCCAAGGCCAACGGCCAGGAGCCCTACGCCTGGCTGCGCCAGGTGCTTGAACGTCTGCCCAGCGCGCGCAGCGTCGAGGACTACGAAGCGCTGCTGCCATGGAACTGCGCTCCGAACTCGGCGTCCTGAAGAGCACCCCGTCCTGGCGGACGGGGTTTATGGAGCGCTTACAAGCGCAGCATCAGGCGGTTGACCTGCTGCGTGGCTGGCGTCAGTTGCGGAAAGCGCTTTAACAAGGCCGTTCCGTAGCGCCGGCCCATGAAGAGCCAGAGCTGATCGCCCAGCGTGCCGCCGCAGAAGGCGATGAGGACGATCCAGGGAAATGACAGATACCCCTGGTGCGCGGCGAATCCAGCCAGCAGCAAAACCGTTTCGCCCTCGAAGAGCGCGCCGGCGAATACCGCCAGATAGCCGTAGTCGGCGACCAGTTGCGTCAGCGTCATCCGGTTGTCCTCCGGCTGCCACGCGCTGGCAGGCCGTCACATCCGGGGTTGCTCATGGCGGCCACGGCTGCCCCCGATGCCGCCGCGCCGCCCGTGTCGGCCGGCGCGCTTTAGCCAGCAGATGGCGCTTAACCCATTCGGAGGTGGCGGCGTAGAGCAGGGTGAGGGTCAGGATCGCCGCCAGCAGCGGCCAGGGCAGGGGCACCAGGTCGAACCAGCCGCCCACCGGGGTGTAGGGCAGCAGCAGGGTGAGCAGCATCACCGCCAGGGTGCTGATCAGCAGCAACCGGCCGGGGCGGCTGCGGTAGAAGGGCTTGTAGGTGCGCACCACGAAGATGATCGCCAGTTCGGTGAGCAGCGATTCCACGAACCAGCCGCTGCGAAACAGCGCCGGCTGGTCGCCGGCCACGTAGAACAGCAGCCCGAAGGTCAGCGCGTCGAACAGCGAGCTGGTCAGGCCGAACGCCACCATCACGTTGCGCACCTCGCGCAGGTTCCAGTGGTGCGGGGTGCGTTCCCACTCGGGGTCCACGTGGTCGCCGGCCAGGGTCATGGCCGGCAGGTCGGAGAGGAAGTTGTTGAGCAGGATCTGCTTGGCCAGCAGCGGCAGGAACGGCAGCAGCACCGAGGCCAGCGCCATGCTGATCATGTTGCCGAAGTTGGCGCTGGTGGTGATGAAGATGTACTTGAGGGTGTTGGCGAAGGTGCGCCGGCCCTCATCGATGCCCAGGCGCAGCAGGTCCAGGTCGTGGCGCAGCAGCACGAAGTCGGCGGCCTCGCGGGCCACGTCGGCGGCCTGGTCCACCGAGATGCCGACGTCCGCCGCGTGCAGCGCCGGGGCGTCGTTGATGCCGTCGCCGAGAAAGCCCACCACGTGGCCGGTCTTCTGCAGGGCGAGGATGATGCGCTCCTTCTGGCTGGGGTCGACCTCGGCGAACAGCGCAACCTGCGGCACGCGGTGCAGCAGTTCGTCGTCCTTCATGCGCAGCAGCTCGCCGCCGGTGATCAGCTGTTCGGCGTCCAGGCCCACCGCCTCGGCCACATGGCGGGTCACGCGGCGGTTGTCGCCGCTGATGATCTTCACCTGCACGCCCAGCCCGGCGAGCCGCTGCAGGGTGTCGGCCACGCCGGGTTCCGGCGGGTCGAAGATCAGCAGGAAGCCCTCGAAATCCAGCGCGCGCTCGTCGGCCACCGTGCAGCCGGTTGCGCCCGGCAGCGCGCGGCTGGCCACGCCCAGCACCCGGTAGCCCTGGGCGCTCCATTCGGCGAAGCGGGCATCCAGTTGTGCGCGGTGCGCGGCGTCCAGCGGCTCGCCGTGCACGTGGTCGCAGGCGTCGAGCACCTTGTCCAGCGCGCCCTTGACGATCAGCAGCGGCGCGCTCGCCGGCTCGGCCACCAGCACGCCGAGGCGCTTGCGCACGAAGTCGTAGGGGTTTTCGTCGAGCTTGCGGTAGCCGTCCAGCGGCACCTGCCGCTCCTGTGCGGCGGCGCTGATCGCCTCGTCCAGCGGGTTGGCCATGCCGGTCTGCAGCCCGGCGTTGAGCGCCGCCAGCAGCAGGCAGCGCGGCGACGGCTGGCCCTCGGCGTCCAGCGCGGCGTCCAGGCGCGCCACGCCCTGGGTGAGGGTGCCGGTCTTGTCGCTGCACAGCACGTCCATCGCGCCGAGGTTCTCGATGGCGTTGAGATGGCGCACGATCACCCCCTGGTGGGCCATGCGCTGCGCGCCCTGGGCGAGGGTGATGCCCAGCACCGCCGGCAACAGCTCCGGCGACAGGCCGACCGCCAGGGCGATGGCGAACAGCAGGGTGTCCACGGTGGGCCGCTGCAGCAGGATGTTGGCGGCCAGCACGCCGAGCACGATCAGCAGCATCACCCGCAGCAGCAGCGCGCCGAAGTGGCGCAGGCCGCGTTCGAACTCGGTTTCCGGCGGGCGCAGGGTCAGGCTCTGGGCGATGCGCCCGTACTCGCTGGCCGCGCCGCTGCGCACGGCCAGCAGCCGGGCGGTGCCGCTGCGCAGCGAGCTGCCCATGAACAGGCAGTTGCTGCGCTCGGCCAGGCTGGCATCGATCTTCGCCACCCCGGGCAGCTTCTGCACCGGCGCCGATTCGCCGGTCAGCAGGCCCTGGGCGACGAAGCAGTCGCGCGCCTCCAGCAGCAGGCCGTCGGCGGGCACCAGGCTGCCGGCGGACAGCTCCACCACGTCGCCCGGCACCACCTGGCTGGCGGGAATCTCCCGCAACTGGCCGTCGCGACGCACCTTGGCGGTGAGCGCCACCTGCGCGCGCAACGCTTCCACCGCCCGCGAGGCGCGCCGTTCCTGCAGGGCGGTGAGCAGGGCACTGAGCAGGATGATCGCCAGCACGATCAGCGCGTCCAGCCACTCCGCCACCACCAGCGACACCCCGCAGGCCACCACCAGGATCAGCATCAGCGGGTTGTACAGCTGGGTCAGGAAGGTGCGCCCCAGCCCCGCCGTCCGCCCGCGCGCCAGCTGCGTCGCCGCCGGATGGCGCGCCAGCCGGGCGGCGTCCAGGCCGTCCGGGGTGCTGTCCAGTTGGCGGAAGGCCTGCTCGGGGCTCCAGCTCCACCAGGGTTCGTCGTCCGCGGCGGGCGTGGGTGTCGTGTTCCGGGTGGCGCCGCGCGCCAGCAGCAGGCCCGGCAGCATCGGCAGCCAGAAGCTCAGGCCCCGAAACAGCAGGGTCGCCGACAGCGCCACCGGCACGCTGATGCCGGCCCAGCTCAGGGTGGTGATCAGCGCGGCCTCGAACAGCCCCAGCCCGCCGGGTGTCACGCCGATGCTGCGCAGCACGCTGGCCAGCATGAGGCCGGCGAACACGCTGGCCCAGCTGGGGCTTTCACCCAGCGCCAGGATCAGCACCCACAGCGTCGTGGCGTCGAGCAGCACGATGCCCAGGTCCAGGCCGGTGGCGGTGAGCAGCAGGCGCGGGTTGCGCACCAGTCGGGCATCGGCCTGTGCCAGCACGGCCAGCGGCCGCTGCAGCCATTGGCCGCCCGGCAGCCGGCTCAGGCGCGCCGGCAGCGGATGCCCGGCCAGCAGCGCCACGGCCAGACCCGCCCCGAGGGTGCCGAGCACGAACAGGCCGCCGGCGAGCAGCAGCAGGCGGGTGGCGTGGCCTTCCAGCACCGTGACCGCCAGCGCGGCGGCCAGGCTCGCCACGTAGGCCAGCAGGTAGGCGGTCAGGCTCACCGCCAGGCAGGCCATCACCACCGGGCGGCGGATGCCGTGGCGTTCGAAGGCCGCAGTGGCGGCCAGGGTGCCGCTCAGGCCGTAGCTGGGCAGCGCCTGGTCGATGAACAGCTTCATCAGGCCGAGCCGCGCGCCCTGCCAGAGCGACAGCTCGGCCTGGCCGGCATGGGCCACCCGTCGGTACAGCTGCCCCTGGGCCAGGTAGGTCATTGCCTGCAGCAGCACGGCCAGCAGCAGCCAGCCCGGCTGCAGCCGCGCCAGTTGCTGCGCGAAGGCGTGCACCTCGCTCAGGTGCAGCGCCACCGTCACCACCGCCGCCAGTCCGGCGGCGCCCAGCAGCCAGCCCAGCCAGTGGCGGGCCGG
>NZ_JBOY01000048.1:0-35539 GCF_000647775.1 Pseudomonas sp. RL
CTGATCCAGTCGCTTCGGTAACAGGAAAAACCCGCTCCTCGGAGCGGGTTTTTTGTTTGTGGTATGCGCGAACCGTAGATACGTCTTGCCCCCTACGTTGCAAGCGCGCCAGCGTAGGGCGGACAACGTTGTTTTTTGTCCGCCACCCTAAGCCCTGGCACTGGTGCGCAGCGGTAGGGCGGACATCGTTGTTTTATCCGCCTCTCCAGGCCCGGCCCGGCGCGCAGCGGCGGACAGGTAAAGCGTTGTCCGCCCTACCTTCTGGAGCGGCGTATCGCCCCGGACGCGGCGGCAGGCGCAAGCCGCTTCGGACCGATAGGGCGGTTGGCGCTTTTCCGGCCGCCGATGCGGCTTCCCCGAAGGTCTGTCCGGCCCAGGCACGACGTTTATCCGGCCGCCAGGCGCTGGCACGGCTCGGGCGCAACCTGCCACCGGCACCATGGTCTACCGGTTTCGGCGTCCCCGCCGCATCGCTACTACCAAGGAGAACACCCCCATGACGCGTCATCGTTCGGGAAGTCTGCTGGTTGGAATGCTGTTGGTTGCACTGCTCGGCCTGACCGGCTGCTCCACATCGCCCCCCGACGGCATCACGCCGGTCGCGCCGTTCGAGATCGAGCGTTACCTGGGCAAGTGGTACGAGATCGCCCGCCTGGACCACCGCTTCGAGCGGGGACTTTCCAATGTGACGGCCACCTACAGCCAATGGCCGGACGGTGAAGTGAAGGTAATCAACCGGGGCTACAACGACAACAAAGGCGAATATGAAGAGGCGGAAGGCGAAGCCCAATTCATCGGCTCGGAGAACGTCGGCTCGCTGAAGGTCTCCTTCTTCGGCCCCTTTGCGGGTGGTTATCACCTGGTGGCGCTGGACCAGGTGAACTACAGCTGGGCCCTGGTGGCGGGTGCCGATCGGGATTACCTGTGGATCCTCTCCCGCGACAAGCAGCTCGACCCCAAGATCCAGGAGTACCTGGTGCGCCAGGCGGCGCTGCTGGGCTTCGACGTCTCGGAGCTGATCTGGGTGCGCCAGGACCGCGACGACGCCTGACTCCCGGCCCGCACCGTCACCTCCCGTAGAGTGGTCAACGCCCCGCGTTGGCCACCACCGGCAGTCGTGCCAGCCCATGCAACAAGGGCATCACCACCGCCCACACCCCCGCCAGCACCAGCAGACTCGGCAGCAGGCCCCACGGCAGGCCAACCCCGGCCAACTCGGCGCCGGCCAGGTAGGACAGCGGCCCGCCAACCGCACCCAGCAGGCTGGCCCGCCACCAGGGGCGCGCCGTCCAGGCCAGGCAATGGCGCAGCGTGGTGGCGAACAGCGCCCAGAGCAGCGCCAGCCACAGCGGCGCGACCGGGGCGCCAGCGCCGAAGTCGAACAGCCCCAGGTTGAGCAACGCGCTGTCCAGCAGCCAGCCGGCCAGCATGGTCAGTGCAACCAGGCGCCATTCGCCGCGCGTCGGCGCCATCCACAGCAGGTGCACCAGCAGGCAGGCGACGGCGACCAGCAACAGCCAGGGCCGCTGCGCGCCCAGCACACAGGCGAACCAGCCAAGCTGGAACAGCCCGGCATTGGCCAGCACGTGCGCCAGCGGCATCAGAACCCCCGCGCCAGCAGCGGCTCGGGACGCGCGCCGGGCTTGGCCAGCAGCAGTTGCGCGGCGCCGATGCTGCGTTCCAGGAAGCCGCCCTCGCAGTAACAGAGGTAGAACTCCCAGAGCCGGTAGAACTGCTCGTCGTAGCCGAGCTGTTCCAGGCTGTGCCGGGCGCGGTGCAGGTTGTCGTGCCACAGGCGCAGGGTGCGCGCGTAGTGCAGGCCGAAGTCCTCCATGTGGTGCAGGTTCAGGTCGGTGTCGCGGCCGACGTTCTCCAGCAGCACCTGCAGCGAGGGCAGGGCGCCGCCCGGGAAGATGTAGCGCTGGATGAAGTCCACCGAGCCCTTGGCCTGTTCGTAGCGCTGGTCGCGGATGGTGATGCTCTGCAGCAGCATCAGGCCGTCGTCCTTGAGCAGTCGCGCGCACTGGCGGAAGTAGGTCGGCAGGTAGCGGTGGCCGACCGCCTCGATCATCTCGATGGACACCAGCTTGTCGTACTGGCCCTCGAGGTCGCGATAGTCCTTGAGCAGCAGGGTGATGCGATCCTGCAGGCCCTGGGCCTCAATGCGCTGGCGGGTGTACTCGTACTGCTCGCGCGACAGGGTGGTGGTAGTCACGCGGCAGCCATAGTGGCTGGCCGCGTACAGCGCCATGCTGCCCCAGCCGGTGCCGATCTCCAGCAGGTGGTCGTCGGGCTTGAGGTCGAGCTTCTCGCAGATGCGCTGCAGCTTGTAGAGCTGCGCCTGTTCCAGGCTGTCCTCGGCACTGCGGAACATGGCCGCCGAGTACATCATGGTCGAATCGAGCAGTTGCTCGAACAGCGCATTGCCCAGGTCGTAGTGGGCGGCGATGTTCTTGCGCGAGCCCCGGCGGGTGTTGCGGTTCAGCCAGTGCAGGCCGTGCAGCAGCGGGCGGCCGAGACGCGCCAGACCACCCTCCAGACCGTCCAGCACGTCCAGGTTGACGACGAACAGGCGGATCACCGCGGTGAGGTCCGGGCTGCTCCAGTAACCCTGCATGTAGGCTTCGCCAGCGCCGATCGATCCGTTGCCGGCCACCGTCGGCCAGAACGCCTCGTCGTGCACCTGGATTTCCGCCCGCAGGTGGGCATGGGCATCGGGTTGGCCGAACAGCTGGCGCTCGCCGGCCTCGACCAGGCTCAGTTGGCCGTGGCGCAGGTGCGCGAGCTGGCGCAGCAGTCCGCGTTTCAGCAGGCCGGCCCCCAGGCCGTTGGCCAGCAGGCCGTTGCGCGGGGAAGTCAGGTCAGGGCTTTTCATGGGCGGACTCCTGTCGGGCGGTGCGCTGGTCACCGAGAGCGGATTGGTGATCGAAGATCGGCGTGCGCTTGAGCAGCAGGCGCAGCGCCTGCCAGTAAATGCCCAGCAGCGTCTTGCCGGTCATCCAGGGAAAGGCCAGCAGGTGGCGGTGCAGGCTGGCGCGGTCGAGGGGCTCGCGGCGCAGGCCGAGGCCGGCCTCGAAGAGTTTTTCCTCGCCGCGCCAGTCCTCCATGTGGACGAGCAGGCGCTCGTCCGGGCGCGAGAAGCGCATGCGGTACTCGAGGTCGCGAGGCAGGAACGGCGAGACGTGGAAGCTCTTCGGCACGCGGTGGCGCAGCTCGCCCTCGCCGGCCGGGAGGACGTAGTAGTAGCGCTCGCGCCACGGCGTATTGCTCACCTCGCAGAGGATCGCCGCCAGGCGGCCGTCGGCCTCGTGGCAGAAGAAGACGCTCAGCGGGTTGAACGCCAGGCCCCAGCTGCGCGGCTGGGTGAGCAGGCAGACGCGACCCTGCGGGCGGTGGCCGAGCGCCGCCTCGACCCGCTCGCGCACCGCGTCGATCAGCCGTTCGCCGTGGCGGGTGTGTTCGGGCAGGTGATCGGTTTCGCGGAAGGCGAAGGGCGCGAGGCGCGAGCGCCCGGCCAGCGACGACAGGCCGAGCACCTGCTCCTGCTCGTCGAGGTCCAGGTAGAGCATGCCGATGCGGTAGCGGAAGGCATGCGCGCGCGGACTGAAGCGCCGGTGGCTGACCCAGCCGTGGTAGAGCGCGCTGTTCACAGCGCCTCCCCGAACGCAGCGGCCACGCGCAGGGCGCTGACCACGCCGTCCTCATGGAAACCGTTGGCCCAGTAGGCGCCGCAGTAGTAGCTGTGCCGCTCGCCGAGCAGTTCCCGCCAGCGCTCCTGGGCGGCCAGTCCGGCCAGGCTGTACTGCGGGTGGGCGTAGGTGAAGCGGGCGAGGATGCGCGCCGGGTCGATGGCGGCGGTCTGGTTGAGGCTGACGCAGAAGGTGGTGTCGCTGTCGATGCCCTGCAGGATGTTCATGTTGTAGGTGACGGCGGCCGGCTGGTCGGCCGGCCCGCCGAGGCGATAGTTCCAGCTCGCCCAGGCCAGGCGGCGCGCCGGCAGCAGGCGGGTGTCGGTGTGCAGCACCACGTCGTTGTCGGCGTAGCGCAGCGCGCCGAGAATCTCGCGCTCGGCGACGCTGGGGTCGGCGAGCAGCGCCAGGGCCTGGTCGCTGTGGCAGGCGAACACCACCTTGTCGAAGCGCTCGCGCCCGGCGGCGCTGTGCACCGTCACGCCCTCGGCGTCGCGCTCGACGCGCTGCACCGGGCAGTTCAGGCGGATGCCCTCGGCGAAGCCGGCGCTCAGCGGTTCCAGGTAGCTGCGCGAGCCGCCTGCGACCACCCGCCATTGCGGACGGTCGTTGACCGACAGCAGTCCATGGTTCTTGCAGAAGCGCACGAAGAACTGCAGCGGGAAATCCAGCATGGCGGCCAACGACATCGACCAGATCGCCGAGCCCATCGGCACGATGTAATGGTCGATGAAGCGCGCGCCGTAGCCGTTGCGGCCCAGATACGCGCCGAGGGTCATGTCGGCGGGGATACGCTGCTGTTCGAGGTCCTGCAGTGCCTGTTTGTTGAAGCGCAGGATGTCGCGCAACATGCCCCAGAAGCCCGGCGACACCAGGTTGCGCCGCTGGGCGAACAGGCTGTTGAGGTTGTGGCCGTTGTACTCCAGGTCGCTGCGCGGATCGCGCACCGAGAAGCTCATCTCGGTCGGCCGCGAGGCCACTCCGAGCTGGTCGAGCAGGCGGATGAAGTTCGGGTAGGTCCAGTCGTTGTAGACGATGAACCCGGTGTCGATGGCGTAGCGGCGGCCGTCCACCGTGACATCCACGGTGTGGGTGTGGCCGCCGAGCCGGGTGTCGGCCTCGAACAGGGTGACGCTATGGCGGCGGCTGAGCAGGTGGGCGGCGGTCAGGCCGGCGATGCCGCTGCCGATCAGTGCGATATTCATGGGGTGCGATCTTCCGTGGCGGTGCGGGCCATGCGCTTGCCCAGGGCAAGCTGCAGGCGTTGGGGTAACAGGGCGATCAGGCGCAGCGTGGCGATGAACGGCGCCGGGAAGGCGATCTCCAGGGGCCGGCGGTCCAGGCGCGCGGCGATGTGGCGGGCGGCCTTGTCCACCGGCCAGCGCAGGGGCATGGGGAAATCGTTCTGGCGGGTCAGCGGGGTGTCGACGAACCCGGGGCTGACCAGGGTGACGTCGATGCCCTCGGCGGCCAGGTCGACGCGCAGCGATTCGCACAGGTAGCGCAGCGCCGCCTTGGAGGCGCCGTAGGCCTCGGCGCGCGGCAGGGCCAGCCAGGTCACCGAGCTGCTCACCGCCACCAGATGCGGGCGCTCGCCCTGGCGCAGCAGCGGCAGCGCGGCTTCCAGGCAGTAGGCCACCGACAGCAGGTTGGCGCGCATCACCCGTTCGATCAGCGCCGCCTCGAAGCGGCGTACTTCCAGGTATTCGCAGGTGCCGGCATTGAGGATCACCTGGTCCAGCGCGCCCCATTCCTCGGCGATGCGTGCGCCGATGGCCGGCACCTGTTCGGCGTCGCCCAGGTCGCCGGGGACCACCAGTACCTGTCCCGGCCAGCGTGCCGCCAGCTGTTCCAGCGGCTCCGTGCGCCGGGCGCTGAGCGCCA
Organism: Pseudomonas sp. RL; assembly: GCF_000647775.1. Lineage (NCBI taxonomy): Bacteria > Pseudomonadati > Pseudomonadota > Gammaproteobacteria > Pseudomonadales > Pseudomonadaceae > Pseudomonas > Pseudomonas sp. RL. The sequence continues at coordinate 5,574 of NZ_JBOY01000048.1, forward strand.
GCCGGTGTCCCCGGACCAGCAGTTGTTCGGCCAGCGCGGCCCCGATGCCGCTGCTGGCGCCGGTCAGCCAGATACGTTTCATGACAGCCTCCGTTTCAGCCAGCCGATCAGCGTGCCGAGCACTGGCAAGTGCTCGTAGAGCAACGCCCCGGCGTCGAAGTAGTCGCGATGCAGGTACACGCGGCCCTGGGACCAGCGCAGGTAGGAACAGCCGTCCACCTCGATCGGCGCGCCGCCGCGCAGGCGCGGGTGGCGGTAGCGCATGGTCCAGCGCAGGTAGCCGGCGCCGGCGGCGCTCTGCTCGAAGCCGTGGAAGTCGAACTGCAGGTCCTGCACATTGGCGTACAGCGCGGCGAAGTAATCGCGCAGCGCGGCCAGCCCCTCCACCCGGTGCAGCGGGTCCTGGAAGCGGATGTCCTCGGTGTACAGCTGGCCCAGGCGGTCGAGGCTGCCGGCGTCGAGGGCGGCGAAGCGTCTGGCGAAGAGGGGCAGGAAGTCACTCATGGTCGGTCTCCCGTGATGGCAGGTCGCGGAACGCGGCCAGCGCCCGGGCGCGGCTGGCGGCGAGGTCCACCAGCGGACGCGGGTAATTCGGTGCGCCAAACAGGCCGCCGAGGGCGGCGGGTTCGTGGATGGCGCGGTTGTCCAGGTGCGCCAGTTCCGGCAGCCAGTGGCGGATGAAGCGCCCGTCCGGATCGAAGCGGCGCGACTGGCTGATCGGGTTGAACAGGCGGAAATAGGGCACCGCGTCGGTGCCGGTGGAGGCGCTCCACTGCCAGCCGCCGTTGTTGGCGGCCAGGTCGCCGTCGATCAGCTGACCCATGAAGAAGCGCTCGCCGGCGCGCCAGTCGATCAGCAGGTTCTTGCTGAGGAACATGGCCACCAGCATGCGCAGGCGGTTGTGCATCCAGCCGGTGGCGGCGAGCTGGCGCATGGCGGCATCGATCAACGGAAAGCCGGTACGCCCGGCCTGCCAGGCTGCCAGCTCCTCTGGAGCATCGCGCCAGGGCAGCGCCTCGGTTTCCGGGCGGAAGGCGCGGTGCCGGGAGACGCGGGGAAAGCCGACCAGCACGTGCTTGTAGAACTCGCGCCACAGCAGCTCGTTGATCCAGGCCACCGCGCCCGGCTGGCCGCTGGCGAACTCGCCCTGGTTGGCGCGCAGCGCGGCGTGCAGGCATTGCCGGGGCGACAGCACGCCGGCGGCCAGGTAGGGCGACAGCTGGCTGGTGCCGGGCAGGGCGGGCAGGTCGCGGCAGCGGTCGTAGTCGGCCAGGTGTTCATCGACGAAGCGCTGCAGGCGGTCGAGGGCGTGGCCTTCGCCGGCCGGCCACAGCTGGCGCAGTGTTTCGTTCGGCCGTGCGAAGCCGGCCACGCTGTCGGGCAGCGAATCGCCCTCGACCGCCAGCGGCGCCTGCGGCTGGGGACGCGGCAGGCAGTCGGGCAGGGCGTCGTGCAGGCGCGCATGGGCGACCTTGCGGAACTGGCTGAACACCTTGAAGTAGCCGCCGGAGCGGGTCAGCAGGCTGCCGGGCTGGAACAGCAGCTGGTCCAGATGGCGCTGGAAGCCGACGCCCTGGGCGGCCAGCCGGTCGGCCACCGCCTGGTCGCGGGCCGCTTCGTGCAGCCCGTACTCGTCGTTGACCTGCACGCAGCCGATGCCGTGCGTCTGGCACAGCTCGGCCAGCACGGCGGGCGCGGCGTCCCAGCGTTCGGCCTGGCGGATCAGCAGCGGCACGTTGAGGGCGTTCAGCTGCAGGCGCAGCTCCGTCAGGTTGCGCAGCCAGAAGTCGATCTTGCAGGGTGCGTCGTCATGGGCGCGCCACTGGCCGGGGGTGATCAGGTAGACCGCCAGGGTCGGCCCGGCCGCCAGGGCCGCGTGCAGGGCGCGGTTGTCATGCACGCGCAGGTCGCTGCGCAGCCAGATCAGCTGGCGCATGGTGCACCTCCACCGAGCAGACCCAGGTGGTGCAGCTGTCCCAGGGCCTCCAGCGGATCGCCCGACACGTGCAGGTTGCCGAGTTCCTGCAGGGCATCCGGATGAATGGCCACCGCCGGACCGCAGAGCAGCCGGGGGCAGGCGATGTCGTTCAGCAGTTGGCGCAGCCGGGGAAGACCGAGCGGCTGGTCGCCGCACAGCAGCACTGCGCGAGGATTCAACTGGTGCACCGCGACCGCCAGCTGCGGCGGCGGCACCGGCCAATCGAGCACCTGCACCGGGCACTCGGCGTCGCTGGCCAGCCAGGCGCACAGCCACAGGTCCGGCTCCATGGGCTGCTCGCCCAGGTTGAGCATCAGCAGCGGCGCGCCGCCGTGCTGGCGGTTGCAGTGATACAGGCGCGCGCCCAGCTTGCTGCGCAGCCAGGACAGGAAGAACACCTGCTCCAGCTGCGCGCCGGGCTGGCGCCAGCGCCGGCGCAGGGCATCGAGCAGCGGCAACAGCAGGTGCCGGCACAGGGTGGTGGCGGGATAGAGCGCCATGGCGCGGTTGAAGCAGTCGTCCAGGGCGCGCTCGGCCAGCTCCTCGATGCAGCTTTGCAACTGGTTGCGCCGTTCCTGCCAGGAGGTGTCTTCCAGAGGCTTGGCCGGACGCTGTGCATCCAGCAGCCCCTTGACCTGGCCCACCGCCACGCCACGCTCCAGCCAGTCGAGCACCTGGCGGATCTGCTCGACCTGCGAGTGGGAGTACAGCCGATGGCCCTTGGGCGTGCGCTGCGGCAGGATCAGCCCGTAGCGGCGTTCCCAGGCGCGCAGGGTGACCGGGTTGACGCCGGTCAGCCGGGCCACGTCGCGGATCGGCAGCAGCTCGGAGGCGCTGCCTGGGAGGTCGAGGGTCTCGTTCATGGTCACAGGGTGTTGCGCAGGCTGAGGTCTTCGGGATGCGGCTGCAGGTAGGCCTGGTCCGCCAGGTAACCGTCCGGGTGGTGACGCAGGTGGTGCTTGAGCAGGGTCAGCGGCACCACGAGCGGGATCTGTCCCTGGCGGTAGCGCTCGATGAGCTCCTGCATCTCCTGGCGGTCATGAGTGCTCAGGCTGCGCTTGAGGTAGCCGCTCAGGTGCTGCAGCACGTTGCTATGGCTGCCGCGGCTGGCGGGTCGGCGCAGCGCCGTCATCAGGGCGCTGAAGTAGCGCGGGGCGAAGGTCTCCAGCGGCTCGCGGTTTTCCGCCAGCATCCGGCCAAGGTCCCGGTACTGCGCGCGGCTGGTAGCCATCAGCTGGTACTTGTAGCGGGCGTGGAAGTCGTACAGCGCGCGGCGGCTCAGTCCGCCGCGCAGCAGGCGCTGCCAGGCGGCGTAGACGTAGACGCGGGTGATGAAGTTCTCGCGCAACACCGGGTCGTTGAGACGGCCGTCTTCTTCCACCGGCAGGTCCGGGCGGGTGTCCATCAGCGCGGCGGCGAACAATCCGCGTCCGGTGGCTGCGGCGGGCTGGCCGTCGTCGCGGTAGACCTTGACCCGCTCCATGCCGCAGGACGGCGACTTCTGCATGAGGATGAAGCCGCACAATTCATCCGCCTCGGCGGCCACCTGGCGGCCGTAGGCGCCCAGGGCATCGCTGACATCCAGGGCGGCGTTGCGCGAACCCACCGCGCGAGGCTGCTCGGGTTCGCCCACCAGGCGAATCGCCTGGCGCGGGGTGCCCAGGCCGATGGCCACTTCCGGGCACACCGGCACGAACTGGAAATGCCGCGCCAGCACCTCGCTGCACAGGCGCGACTCCTTGTGGCCACCGTTGAAGCGCACCGGCTGGCCGAGCAGGCAGGCGCTGATGCCGATCTTGAGAGTGCCGAGGGACGTGGTCATGGGGAACCTCATACATGTACAGCGTGGTGTGACTTGTACAGATTTGATCTCAGAATAAGGTTTTTGTTGTACATGTCAAACTTTCTGTATAACTTTGTTGTACAGTTTTCGCCGCCCCGCTGTTCCAGGAGAACGCCATGCTTCTTCGCTCCGCGCTTGCTGCCTTGCTGCTGCTTCCGCTACTCGGTCTGGTCGGCTGTTCTTATGCGCCGCCCAAAGGCGTTGCCGTGGTCAGCCCGTTCGAGCTGCCGCGTTATCTGGGCACCTGGTACGAAATCGCCCGCCTGGATCATTCCTTCGAGCGTGGCCTGAGCAACGTCAACGCCCGTTACCGCCAGCGCCCGGATGGCAGCGTCGAAGTCATCAACCGGGGCTATGACGAGAAACGCCGCCGCTGGCAGGAGGCGGTCGGTACGGCGCGCTTCATCGGTGCGGAGAATGTCGGCTCGCTGAAGGTGTCCTTCTTCGGGCCGTTCTATGGCGGCTATCACCTGGTGGCGCTGGATCAGCAGGATTACCGTTGGGCTCTGGTGATGGGGCCAAACCGCGATTACCTGTGGATCCTGGCCCGCGACAAGCACCTGCCGGCGGACGTCCGCGAGCGCCTGCTGGCGCACGCGGCCAAGCTGGGCATCGATGTCTCGCAGTTGATCTGGGTCGGGCACGATCGTGACGACGCCTGACGGGCTGGTGGCGCCGACGCCCACACGGGAGCGCTTCGTCGACTCCGTGCCGCTGGGCATGTGTGTGCTCGATGAGCGGGGTTGCATCCTGCAGGTCAGTCCCGGGCTGCTGGGTTCGCTGGGTTTCCGCCCCGAGCAGTTGATCGGTCAGGCCTTCGGCCCGCTGCTGCCTCATGGCATGCGTCTGGCTCTTGTGCGTGGCCATCGGCAGCTGATCGAGCAGGGCGGGGTGCTGCAGGGAGAATGCGTGCTGGTGGACGGACAGGGCCGCGCCCGGGCGATGCTGATCGAAGCCTGCCGCCTCGACGCGGACGCTGGCGATCGGCGGGTGCTGGTCGTGCTGGTCGACATCGGTGCGCGCAAGGCGCGCGAGCGCGAACTGCAGGAGCGCAACCGGGTGCTGGCGCGCATGGCCGCGGCCGACAGCCTGACCGGCCTGTACAACCGCCGGCGCACCCTCGAGGTGTTGCAGCGGCTGTTGCGTGCGGCGAACCGCTACCAGCGGCCGCTGGTGGTGGCGATGATCGACCTGGACGACTTCAAGGGGGTCAACGACCGGCACGGCCACGTGGTCGGCGATGAGGTGCTGGTTGCCTTCGCTCGTCTGCTCAAGACCCTGTACCGCGACAGCGACTGCGCCGGGCGCATCGGCGGCGAGGAGTTCCTGCTGGTCCTGCCGGAAAGCGACTGCGACGGCGCCAGCCGTCTGCTTGACCGCTTGCGCGAGGCGTGCCAGTCACTGCGTTTTTCCGCGCCGGGGCTGCGCATCAATTTCAGCGCGGGCCTGTATAGCCGCCGGCCCGGCGATGCCATTACCACGCTGCTGCGCCACGCCGACCAGGCGCTTTACGCGGCCAAGCGCCAGGGTCGCGCCCGACAATGCGTCTGGCCGACGGACTGAGCGGCGGCCCGTTTCTCCGTTTTCTCTTTTCTCCCTACCACCCCTTCGGACTCTCATCGCATGAGCGAACAGCCATCCCTCCCTCCCTGCGCCTCCTGCCGGGACGGCCAGGCCCTGGATTTCGATTTCAGCATGGCCTTCCAGCCCATCATCGACCTGCGTGACCGCAGCCTGTATGCCTACGAGGCGCTGGTGCGCGGCACCGACGGCAGCGGGGCGGCCAGCGTGCTCGCCCGGGTCAACGACCAGAACCGCTACGCCTTCGACCAGGCCTGCCGGGTCAAGGCCGTCGAGCTGGCCGCCCGGCTGGGTATGCCCTGCCGGCTGAGCATCAATTTCCTGCCCAACGCGGTCTACCGGGCGGCCACCTGCATCCGCGCCACCCTGGCGGCGGCACGGCGCTTCGGCTTTCCCACCGAGCGGATCATCTTTGAGATCACCGAAAGCGAGCAGCTGGTGGACAAGGCCCACCTGAAGGAGATCATCGACGAGTACCAGCGGCAGAAATTCATGACCGCCATCGACGACTTCGGCGCCGGCTATTCCGGGCTCAACCTGCTGGCCGAGTTCCAGCCCGACATCATCAAGTTGGACATGGCGCTGGTGCGGGGCATCGATACCGACCCGGTGCGCCAGGCCATCGTGCAGGGGATTCTCGGCGTGTGCCGGGTACTGGGGATCGAGGTGATCGCCGAGGGCATCGAAACCCCTGGCGAGCTGCGCCAGTTGCAGGCGCTGGGTATTCATCTGTTCCAGGGCTACCTGTTTGCCCGGCCGGCCTTCGAGGCGCTGCCGCAGGTGAACTGGCCGGCGCCCTGACGCCGGCCGCAGCGGATCAGCGCCGGGTCACTGGCGCTGATCGAGGGTCTGGGCGAACTGTCCCACCGCGTCGACGACTTTCTGGGCGCCGTGCTGGATATCGAGGATCACCGTGCCAGCCTGGTTGGCCAGGCCCACGCCCTGTTCGGCTTTCTGGGTGCCGGCCTGCATGCTGCTCACCGCCTGCCGGGCCAGCTCGCGGTTCTTGTTCACCACTTCGCCGATGGCCACCGTCGCCTCGCTGGTGCGCCGCGCCAGGTTGCGCACCTCGTCGGCGACCACGGCGAAGCCGCGACCCTGGGCCCCGGCGCGGGCCGCCTCGATGGCCGCGTTGAGGGCCAGCAGGTTGGTCTGTTCGGCGATGCCGCGAATGGCATCGACAATGCTGCCGATCTCCTCGGACTGCTGACTCAGCGCGGCGATGCTGCGCGCCACCTGCTGCAGTTCATCGGCGATGCTTTGCACCACGCCGACGGTCTGCTGCACCACCGCAGCGCCCTCGCGGGCGTGCTGGTCGGTCTGTCGGGAGGTGTCGAAGGCCAGCCGCGCCGCCTGGGATTCCGCCTGTCGCTGTTCCACCCGGCGGGTCAGGTCACTGGCGAACTTGATCACCCCATACAGTTGGCCATGTTCGTCGTACAGCGGGTTGTAGGTGGCCTGCAGCCACACGGTGGCGCCCCGGCTGTCGCGCCGGCGGAACAGTCCGGACTGGAACTCGCCGCGCTGCAGCCGGCTCCAGAAGGTGCGGTAGGCCTCGCTCTGCACCTCCTCGGCTTCGCAGAAAAGGCGATGGTGCTGGCCGCGCAGGGCGTCCAGGCGATAGCCCATCAGCTGCAGGAAGTTCTCGTTGGCGTTCACCACCTGGCCGTGCAGGTCGAATTCGATGATGGCCATGGAGCGGCTGGCGGCTTGCAGCACGTTACTGGCCGACTGCGCCTCGCGGGTGCGTGCCGTGACATCGCTGGCCAGCTGCAGGATGCGCTGCACCCGGCCGTCCGCATCGCGCAGCGCCACATGGCAGACGTCCAGCCAGCGCGGCTGGCCGTCGCGGGTCTGATAGGGCAGCAAGGCTTGGCTGTTCCGGCCCTGGCGGACCTCCTGCCACAGTCGGGTGAAGGCCTGCCCCTGTGCATAGACGGGGTGCAGCAGGCTGCGTAGCGGGCGGTCACGCAGGGTGCCCGGCGCGTAGCCGAGCGTTTCCAGATAACGCGGGTTGGCATCCAGGATCTCGCCGTTTGGACTCAGGGTGACGATTGCCAGAGCCTCGTGGACGGCGGCGCGTTCCGCGGCCAGCTCGGCCTGTTGTGTCTGGCTGGCATGCAGGGCCTGTTGCAGAGTGCGGTTACGCATGAACATCGCATGACTCCTGGGGAGGGCGGGGAAGGTGCGGATGAACGCCGAACCGCACGCGCGGGGCGGAGAGAAACGCTCCACCTGTGAATGCGGCAAAAGTTATACAAAAAGCTGTACATGTACAAGTGAGAAATAGCTATAGGCCATATGGTCAGCAAATATTGGCCTTGGGTTAGGGAAACTTGTACACGAAGGGCAAGCGGCCGGCGCGCAGATGAGCGCCGAGGAGCAGGAGCGTTGGCCTAGGTCAGCCAGTTGCTGTTTCCCTTGCTCGGTCAAAAGCTGTACGAGACGGCGTTGTGTATCACTATCGCGGTTAGTGGTGTGCGCGGCGACGCAATACCGGCCGATCATCGCCAGCCGATGGTCCACCGCCGACTGTCGCGAAGCTCGCGCCAGTCGAGGCGCTGCGTGCGCCCGCTGTATACCGCCTGCAAGTCGATCTGCAGCGGTGTGCCGTCCTCGTCACAGATCAGCTCGGTGACCAGAAAATGCTTTTCGCGGTTCTCCGGCTGGCAGGCGGTCCACTTGGACAGTCTGAGCTTGCGGGGATTGAAACGGTTCATGAGCGCTCCAGAAGCTGCAGCGCCGCGTCCCGGCCGCTCAGCCAGGCGTCTTCGACGCGTCCCGACCGGCACCAGTCGCCGCACGCATACAGACCGACTTCCGGGTCCGCCAGCACGCCCGGGCTCAGCGGCTGGGCAGGCCGGGCATAGAGCCAGCGGTGGGCGAGGCTGAAGTCGGAGGGCGGCAGCGGACAGTCGATGGTGGCGGCGAACGCATCGTAGAGGCGGGCGATGACCTGGGTGGCGGGCAGCTCACGGTGCCGTTCGCTCCAGGCGCTGTCGGCATGCAGCACCCAGCTGTCCATGCCGCTGTCGCGGCCGGGTTTGCTGGACGTGCGGGCGAGCCAGTCCAGCGGCGCGCCGCGCACGAAACAGGCTTCAACGGCGCTGGGCAAGGGCTGGCGGAAACCCAGCGCAACGGTCCAGGTGGGGTGCATCGATACGCTGGCAGCGCGCGCCGCCAGGCTCGGTGCCGCGCCGAGCAGGGCGCTGGCCTGGGGCGCCGGTACAGCGACGATCACCTGGCTGAAGGGTCCGTGGCGGTTACCGTCCGTGTCGAGCAGATGCCAGTGGCCGGCGCTTGCCGCGATCTCGGTTACTCGACAGTTGAAGCGTACCGGCAGATCGCCCAGCAGAGCTCGGGTCAGGGCGCTCATGCGCGGGGTGCCGACCCAGCGCTGCGTGTCGTTGTCGACACGCAGCAGATGCCCGTCCTGGTGGCGGTATAGCGCAGGTGTCCAGGGGGCGACCCAGCCGGCGGCCTGCCACTGGGCGACGGCCGCCTGAAAGTGCGCGTCGCGGGCAGTGAAATACGGCGCGCCGATATCCAGATCGCCGATGCTACTGCGCTTGCTGGCCAGCCGGCCGCCGCTGCCACGGCTCTTGTCGAACAGCTGTACGGCACGTCCTGCCTCGGCCAGGGTGCGCGCGGCGGCAAGACCGGCGATGCCGCTGCCGATGATGGCAATCGGATTGTTCTGCATGGGCAACCTCCTGGGTAATGCCAACAGGCTAGCCCGAGCTTAAAAGCTGTACAAGTGTTCGATTGTGTACAAGAATCTCCGGCCGTTGCGGCGGGTGTGTGCGCACGGCGAACGCCGGCCTGTGCTCCCTGCGCTGCCGCGCCTCTTTTCTCTCGGCTACAGGAACATTGCATGACCGATCACGCTCTCGTGCTGGTGAACCTCGGTTCACCGGCCTCCACCGATGTGGCCGATGTGCGCCGCTACCTCAACCAGTTTCTGATGGACCCTCATGTGATCGATCTGCCATGGCCGCTGCGGCGTCTGCTGGTGTCGTTGATCCTGCTGCGTCGGCCGGCGCAGTCCGCCGAGGCCTATGCGTCGATCTGGTGGCCGGAGGGTTCGCCGCTGGTGGAAATCAGTCGCCGTTTGCAGCGGGCGATGCATGCGCACTGGCAGGGGCCGGTGGAACTGGCCATGCGTTATGGCGAGCCGTCCATCGAGCGAGTGCTGCGTCGCCTGGCTGACCAGGGCTGTGAGCGGGTAACCCTGGCGCCGCTCTATCCGCAGTTCGCCGACAGCACCGTGACGACGGTCATCGAGGAGGCGCGGCGGGTGATCCGTCGCCACGGCCTGCGGCTGCGGCTGTCGATCCTGCCGCCGTTCTACGATCAGCCGCTGTACCTGCAGGCGCTGACCACCAGCGCCAGGCCCTATCTGGACGAGAGCTTCGACCACCTGCTGTTGAGCTTTCATGGACTGCCCGAGCGCCATCTGCACAAGCGCGACCCCTCGGGCAGTCATTGCCTGAAAAGCGCCGATTGCTGCCAGCGGGCAGAGGGCGCGGTGCTTGCCACGTGCTATCGCGCGCAATGTCTGAAAACCGCCGAGGGCTTCGCTCGGCTGGCCGGGCTGGCCCCCGAGCAGTGGTCGGTGGCCTTTCAGTCGCGGCTGGGGCGGGCCAAGTGGATCGAGCCCTATACCGAGGCACGCCTGGACGAGCTGGCAGCGCGTGGGGTGAAGAAGCTGCTGGTGATGTGCCCGGCGTTCGTCGCCGATTGCATCGAGACGCTGGAGGAAATTGGCGACCGCGGCCGCGAACAGTTTCTCGCCGCCGGTGGCGAGGAACTGCGCCTGGTGCCCTGCCTGAACGACCACGAGGCCTGGGTGGCGGCGCTGGCCGAGCTGTGTCGCCAGGCGCCCATGGAACTCTGAGGCTGGCCTACGGCCGGGCGGGCGTGGGCTTGATGATCTTCATCACCCGGCGGGGCGTGTCAGGCGTCGCGTTCAGCCAGTTGGCGTTTCAGCTCGGCGACTTCGGCTTCCAGCTGGCGGACCCGCTCGGAAGCCTCGACCTCGACGCTGACGTCCTTCTGGATGCCGATGAAGTAGGTGAGCTGGTCGGCCTCGTTGAACACCGGGGTGATCGACAGTTCATTCCAGAACGGCGTGCCATCCTTGCGGTAGTTGCGGATGATCTGCCGGCACGGCTGGTTGGCGCGGATCGCCTCGCGGATCGCCTGCAGGCCCGGCTGGTCGCGGTCGCCGGACTGCAGGAAACGGCAGTCCTGATAGAGGATGTCGTCCACCGCGTAGCCGGTCAGGCGCTCGAAGGCCGGGTTGGCATAGATGAGGATGTTGTCATCGCCTTCCTGTTCGGCAACCACGATGCCGTCGTTGGAGGCTTCGATGACCAGTTGGAGCAGTTTGGCGTTGATCATGGGGGCGGGTTCCGCAGGTTTTCGCGGCATTCTAGAGCAACCAACCGAGGAAGGAACCCTCTGCTTTTTCCGGGTTGTTAGCAACGGTTACCCCGTCGATGCCTTTGATAGAATGCCGCGCATCCGACCAGCCCTGGTTCCGTCATGAACGAACTCTCCAACGCCATCACGCCCGACGCCGAAGCGCAGCTGCTGCCCATCCGCGAGGTGGTGCGCCTGACCGGCGTCAATCCGGTCACCCTGCGCGCCTGGGAGCGCCGCTATGGGCTGATCCAGCCGTTGCGCACCGAGGGTGGTCATCGCCTGTATTCGCCGGCCGATGTCGAGGCAATCCGCAGCATCCTCACCTGGACCGAGCGCGGCGTGGCGGTCAGCAAGGTCGCGCAACTGCTGGAGCGTGGCGCGAACAGCCGGGCCCAGGCGGCGGCAGTGGTCGAGCCCCGGGTCGGGGAGTGGGGCGAGTGGCAGGCGCGCCTGCGCGAGGCCCTGGCCGATTTCGACGAGTCGCGCCTGGAACAGCTGTACGGCCAGGTGTTTTCCACCTACCCGCTGTCGGTGGTGTTCGAGGACATCCTGCTGCCGCTGTGGCGCGAGCTGGCGCGCGGCGAGGCGTTCGGCCAGACCAGTCGCTGGCTATTCCTCGACGCCTTCCTGCGCGCCCGGGTACTGCAACGTCTGCAACTGGCGCACCGGCCGGGCGAGCAGGCACTGCTGATGGCCGCGCTGCCCGGCCAGTGCCGCGAGCTGGAGCTGCTGGTCGCCGGCCTGTTGCTCAATGGCGATGCCGGCACCGTGCGCCTGCTGCCGCTCGGGCAGCCACTGGATGAACTGAGCCTGGTCTGCCAGGCCGTGCACCCGCGCGCGCTGGTGCTGTATGCCACGCTACCCCCGGACGAGGCCTTGCGCCGCCAGTTGAGCAAGCTGGTGCTGGCGCTGGATTGCCCGCTGGCGCTGTGTGGTGAAGGGTCCGAGCTGGGGCGTGACAGCCTGGCCGGCACGCCCATCGCCTGCCTGGGCACGCCGGGTCCGCTGATGCAGCGCCGCCTGGCGCAGTTCCTGGCCGGGCATCTGGATACCTGAGACAGGTTGGGTTGCGGAGCCTGTCACCCTCTCCCCCGTCCCCTCACCCGTCAAGGGAGAGGGGAGACAGGTGGCGCCGCCGCTCAGTGCTTGGGGCTGTTCTCGGGAAGCGCCAGCAACTGCTTTTCCATGTTCCAGTCGAACGGCTCGCCGGCTTCCTCGGCGGCGTAGCGGCGCTCGTCCAGCTCCTGGTACAGGGCGATTTCCTCGTCAGGCATGTAGTGCAGGCAATCTCCGCCGAAGAACCACAGCAGGTCGCGCGGCACCAGGTGCGCCACCTGCGGGTAGCGGTGGAATACCTGGCAGATCAGGTCCTGGCCGAGGGGGCGATCCTCCGGCACGTGCGGCAGGGATTCGAGCAGATCGTCGAAGCGCTCGAGAAACAGCGCATGGCTGTCGTCGGGAATCTGCTCGGCCTCGCCGAGGGCGATCAGGATGCTGCGCAGGTGGGCGAGCAGGGCCAGGTTGTGGTCGAGGTAGGAAGTGGCCATGGGAAACCTGTCTGTCAAAAGGGCGCGGGAGTATACCCCCACCGCGCCATGCCTTGAAAAACACGCCGTTCAGCGCACCTTGCCGTCGCTGGGTTGCAGGGCTTCCGGAGCGAAAGCGTCCACGTCGATCACGCGCCGGCGCGCCGTTTCCGCCTCGCGCAGCGCCTGGGCCTGGGCCTCGTTGAGCACGCCGTCGGCCACTGCGGTCTCAAGCACGTCGCCACCCCGCGCGGGGTGCAACTGGCCTTCGCGCACGGCGCGCTGCAGCACCTTGCCGATCGCCTCGCTGGATTGCACGTGACGCCACGCATACTCCAGTGCGCCCAGCGCCTGGGATTCATCCTCCGGCAGGTAGACGCCGTCCAGCAGCCGCGCCAGCGCCGGGTCGGCCAGCGGAGCATCGAGCATCGCCGCCAGCTGGGCTTCCAGCGCATCCGACGGTCCCTTGTGGCGCAGGCCGAGGGGGAACACCAGCACCCTTAGCAGCATGGCCAGCGGTCGGTTGGGGAAGTTGTCCAGCAGTTCCGCCAGGGCGGTTTCGGCGCAGCGCAGCGATTCCTCCAGCGCCCAGCGGAGCAGGGGTTCCTGTTCCCTGGGATGGCCGAGATCGTGGAAGCGCTTGAGTGCCGCCGAGCCCAGGTACAGATAGCTGAGGACGTCGCCCAGGCGCGCCGACAGGCGCTCGCGGCGCTTGAGGCTGCCGCCGAGCAGCAGCATGGAGGTGTCGGCCATCAGCGCGAAGGCGGCGGCCAGGCGGTTGAGGTGGCGGAAATAGCGGCGACTGACGCCGTGTCCCGGCGCGGCGCTGAACAGGCCGCCGGTGAGGCCGAGCAGGAAGGCGCTGGCGGCGTTGCTGACCGCGAAGCCCGTGTGCTCCAGCAGCACCCGGTCGAAGGCTTCCAGGGTGGCGTCGCTGTCCTCGGCAGCGGCCAGTTCCATTTCCTTCAATACGTAGGGGTGGCTGCGGATGGCGCCCTGGCCGAAGATCATCAGGTTGCGCGAGAGGATGTTGGCGCCTTCCACGGTGATGAAGATCGGCGCGCCCTGCCAGGCGCGGGCCAGGTAGTTGTTGGGGCCCATGATGATGCCCTTGCCGCCGTGGATATCCATGGCGTGGGCGATGCATTCGCGGCCGCGTTCGGTGAGGTGGTACTTGAGCACGGCGGAGAGCACCGAGGGCTTCTCGCCCAGGTCCACGGCGCGGGCGGTGAGTACCCGCGCCGCATCCATCAGCCAGGCGTTGCCGGCCAGGCGTCCCAGCGGGGCCTGGATGCCCTCGAAGGCGGAAAGCGGCACGTTGAACTGTTCGCGGATGCGCGCGTAACGGCCGCTGGCGTAGGCGCAGGTCTTCGCCGCGCTGGTGCCTACCGCCGGCAGCGAGATGGAGCGACCCACCGACAGGCAGTTCATCAGCATCATCCAGCCTTTGCCGAGCATGGCCGGCCCGCCGATGATCGCGTCCAGCGGCACGAACACGTCCTTGCCGGCATTCGGGCCGTTCATGAAGGCCGCGCCCAGCGGCAGGTGGCGCTTGCCGATGTCGATGCCGGGCAGGTTGGTGGGGATCAGCGCCAGGGTGATGCCCAGCTCGTCCTGTTCGCCCAGCAGATGGTCCGGGTCATAGGCCTTGAAGGCCAGGCCGAGCAGGGTGGCCACCGGGCCGAGGGTGATATAGCGCTTCTCCCAGTTCAGGCGCAGGCCGAGCACTTCTTCGCCCTCCCATTGCCCGCGGCAGATGACGCCGCTGTCCGGCATGGCGCCGGCGTCGGAGCCGGCCAGCGGGCCGGTGAGGGCGAAGCAGGGGATTTCCTCGCCACGCGCCAGGCGCGGCAGGTAGCGCTGGCGCTGTTCGTCGGTGCCGTAATGCAGCAGCAGTTCGGCCGGGCCAAGGGAGTTGGGCACCATCACGGTGGAGGCCAGGTCGGCGCTGCGGGTGGCCAGCTTCATGACGATCTGCGAATGGGCGAGGGCGGAGAAGCCCTTGCCGCCGTATTCGCGCGGGATGATCAGGCCGAAGAAGCCCTGTTCCTTGATGAAGGCCCAGGCCTCCGGCGGCAGGTCCATGCGCTGTCCGATGTCCCAGTCGCTGACCATGGCGCACAGCTGCTCGGTGGGGCCGTCGACGAAGGCCTGCTCCTCGGCCGTCAACGCCGGGGCGGGCACGGCCAGCAACTGGTTCCAGTCCGGGCGACCGCTGAACAGCTGGCCGTCCCACCACACGGTGCCGGCCTCGATGGCGTCGCGCTCGGTATCCGACATGGGCGGCAGCACGCCGCGGAACCACCGCAGTGCTGGCGCGGTGATGCGCCGCCGGCGCAGGTCGGGCATCAGCACCGGCAGGGCCACCGCCACCCAGAGCAGGGCCAGGATCAGCATCAGTCCGCCGGGCGCCACCTCGGTGAGCGTCATGGCGACCAGGTACACGGCGACGATGATCAGGCTGGTCAGCGCCGGCAGGCGCAGGTGGGCAAGCAGCAGAATGCCGAACAGCAGCACGAGTAGCCAGACGGCGAGCATGGGTGTCCTCCGGGTCGGTGAGCGTCCGGTTCAGCATAGGCGTTTCAGACGCGCCGAATGTTACCGGTCTTGCATTTGTCGACTGTCGCCCCCATTTGTGCGGGTTCTTCCAGAAACGCGTGCGTGCCTTCCTATGAGTTCCGCCCTGTCCATCCGGCAGCTGACCAAGACCTACGGCAACGGCTTCCAGGCCCTGCATGGCATCGACCTGGACGTCGCCGAAGGCGACTTCTTCGCCTTGCTCGGCCCCAACGGCGCCGGCAAGTCCACCACCATCGGCATTCTCTCCACCCTGGTGACCAAGACCTCGGGTTCGGTGCAGGTGTTCGGCCACGACCTGGACCGTGACCCGGTCGGCCTCAAGCGCTGCCTGGGCGTGGTGCCCCAGGAGTTCAACTTCAACCAGTTCGAGAAGGTGTTCGACATCGTCGTCACCCAGGCCGGTTACTACGGCATCCCCATGCGGGTGGCCAAGGAGCGCGCCGAGCAGTACCTGACCCAGCTGGGCCTGTGGGACAAGCGCAACGTGCCCTCGCGCATGCTCTCCGGCGGCATGAAGCGCCGGCTGATGATCGCCCGCGCGCTGATCCACCAGCCGCGCTTGCTGATCCTCGACGAGCCCACCGCCGGCGTGGACATCGAGCTGCGCCGCTCGATGTGGAACTTCATCACCGAGCTGAACCGCCAGGGGGTGACCATCATCCTCACCACCCACTACCTGGAGGAAGCCGAGCAGCTGTGCCGCAACATCGCGATCATCGATCACGGGCGCATCGTCGAGAACACCAGCATGCGCGGCCTGCTGCAGTCGCTGCACGTGGAAACCTTCCTGCTCGACCTCAAGGAAGCGCAGCTGCTGGCGCCGGAGCTGGACGGCTACCCGGCGCGCCTGCTGGACGGGCGTACCCTGGAGGTGCAGGTGGAGAAGGAACAGGGCATCACCAACCTGTTCGGCCAGCTGCAGCGGCAGGGCATCGAGGTACAGAGCCTGCGCAACAAGAGCAATCGCCTGGAGGAACTGTTCGTGTCCCTGGTGGAGAAGAACCTGAGCAAGGTGGCGAAATGAACGAGCTGCGTCCCAACCTGATCGCCCTGCACACCATCGTCTACCGGGAAGTGCGGCGCTTCCTGCGCATCTGGCCGCAGACCCTGCTGCCGCCGGCCATCACCATGGCGCTGTATTTCGTGATCTTCGGCAACCTGATCGGCGCGCGCATCGGCGAGATGGACGGCCTGCCCTACATGGACTTCATCGTGCCGGGGCTGATCATGATGTCGGTGATCACCAACGCCTACAGCAACGTGGTGTCGAGCTTCTTCGGCAGCAAGTTCCAGCGCAACATCGAGGAGCTGATGGTGGCGCCGGTGTCGCCGCACATCATCCTGGTCGGCTACGTGGCCGGCGGCGTGCTGCGCGGCCTGGGCGTGGCGCTGATCGTCACCGTGCTGTCGCTGTTCTTCACCCAGCTGCAGGTGCACCACCTGGGCGTGACGATCCTGGTCATCCTGCTGGCGGCGACCATCTTCGCCCTGGGCGGCTTCATCAACGCCGCCTATGCGCGCAGCTTCGACGACATCTCGATCATCCCCACCTTCGTGCTCACGCCGCTGACGTACCTGGGCGGGGTGTTCTACTCGATCCACCTGCTGTCGCCGTTCTGGCAGAGCGTCTCGCTGGCCAACCCGATCCTGCACATGGTGAATGCCTTCCGCTACGGCATCCTCGGCGTATCCGACATCCACATCGGCACCGCCATCGGCTTCATGCTGCTGGCCACCGCCGTGCTCTACCTGTTCTGCATCCACCTGCTGAAAAGCGGGCGGGGCCTGCGCCAGTAAGCGGCCGGGCGGTGCCGATCCGCGTGGCCGCGCTTATACTGCGCGGCCCGTTTTTCGTCAGGTAACGCCATGCATCCGGCCGAACATTCGCCGCTGGGCAAGTCCAGCGAGTACGTCGACCACTACAGTCCCGAGCTGCTTTACCCCATCCCGCGCGCGCCGAAGTGGGCGGAGCTGGGGCTGCAGGCCGGCCAGCTGCCCTATCAGGGCGTGGATTACTGGAACTGCTACGAGCTGTCCTGGCTGCTGCCGTCCGGCAAGCCGGTGGTGGCCATCGGCGAGTTCGCCATTCCGGCCGATTCGCCGAACATCATCGAATCCAAGTCCTTCAAGCTCTACCTCAACTCCCTGAACCAGACCCCGTTCGCCGATACGCAGGCGGTGTGCGAAGCGCTGCGGCGCGACCTGTCGGTAGTGGCCGGCGCGCCGGTCGGCGTGCGGGTGCGCAGCCTGGACGAGGTGGGCGAGGAGGGCGTGGCCCGCTTGCCGGGCCGTTGCATCGATGCGCTGGATGTCGAAATCACCGGCTACGACCATCCGCGCCCGGAGCTGCTGCGCTGCGACCCGCATCGCCAGGTCGACGAATGCCTGCACAGCCACCTGCTGAAATCCAACTGCCCGGTCACCGGCCAGCCGGACTGGGGCAGTGTGGTGGTCGATTACCAGGGCCCGGCGCTGGATCCGGCCAGCCTGCTGGCCTACCTGATCAGCTTCCGCCAGCATCGCGACTTCCACGAGCAGTGCGTGGAGCGCATCTTCCTGGACCTGCAACGCCTGCTGCAGCCGCGGCGGCTGACCGTCTACGCGCGCTACGTGCGCCGCGGCGGGCTGGACATCAATCCCTACCGCAGCAGCGAGGCGTTGCAGGTGGACAACCGCCGGCTGGTGCGCCAGTAGGCGTCAGATACCCATGCTGACCAGACTCTGCATGATGTTGCGCAGGGTGCCGGCCAGCGTGGGGTGGCTGACCTCGAAACGCTCCACGGCCAGGTTGATGCCGTCCACCAGCGTCTCGTCGGCAGGCGGCGGGCTTTGCAGTGCCAACTGGGTTTCGATCTGCTCGATCAGCGCCTGAATGGCGCCGCGCTCGTCGGCGTCCAGCGGTGGCGTCTGTTCGAGCTGGTCGCGCAACTGTTCGAGCTGCTTGCGAAGTTCCTGTGCGGGCATGGCGGTACTCCCTTGGTCCATCGCCCGCCGGACGGCAGGCGTTGCCCTAAAGATAAGGCAGTGCCCGGCAGTTCGCCTGTGACACGGGGTATCAGGGTTTTTCACCCTTGGCCCGTCGCTTGGCCAGGTCCGCCAGGCAGCTGGCCAGGTCGCCCAGGTCGTCGATGACCGAATGCGCACCCAACTGGTACAGCTCCAGGGTGGCCACGGTACGTAGCGACTTCTGCTCCAAGGGCGTCAGGCTCTGCCAGTCCGAAAGGCTCAGCCCGCACTGACTGCCGCTGGTCGCCAAGCCGATGGTCCAGAGCCCGGCGCGCAGGCCGGCCTCCAGCAGGCGTGTATCGCTACATACCAGAACGCTGCCTTCCAGGTGCGGAATGTTCAGTTGGCTGAGCGCCTCCCAGCAGGCGTCCGGCGCCGGCCAGGGGCGGGTCTCGGTGCCGGGAAATCCCGCCAGCCAGCCCGGCAGGCGCGAGGCCAGCGCCTGGCAGACGGTATCCGGCAACTCCTCCAGCCAGGCGCAGGGCACGCCCTGGCGGTGCAGGGTTTCCAGGGTGGCCAGCGCATTCGGCGTGGGCTGGGCTCGAGCCAGGGCCTGCTCGCGCAGGTCGGCCTGGGCTTGCCAGTCCTGCACCCGGGCGGCCCGTTCCAGGCGGCTGCTGAGGGCCAGGTTGCCCAGGCTCACGCGTGGCGCCTGGAGCGGCTGCCGGGCTTGACGTACCACGTATGCACCATGATCGACCAGACATCCGGACAGGCCGAACAGCACGGCGGTAAACAGCTGTGGGCGGGCGCTCATCATGCGGTTCCTCTTTGCTTGAGAGGAGCAGGCTAGAGTTGCCCGGTGACGGTTCGATGACGTAGGGGGCGTCTCAGACAGGCGGTGCTAACAGCGCGCGCAGGCCGGGCGGCACCGGCACCGAACGGTTTGCCGCATGCTCGATCCACACCAGCTTGCAGAAGCCTTCCCCGTACAGGATGCCCGGCTCCGCCTCGGTATACAGGCGGTGTTCCAGGGTCAGGCTGCTGCGACCCAGCGCGCCGGCATACAGCTCGACGACTACCGTGGCCGGATGGACCACGGGACGCAGGTAGGTGTGCTGCACTTGCAGCACCACCGGACCTTCCGGCCCATGGTCGATGTCCATGGAAAGACTGGCGAACCAGGCGATGCGTGCCTCCTCCAGATACTGCACATAGCGGGTGTTGTTGACGTGGCCGTAGCTGTCCATGTCGCCCCAGCGTACCGGGATGCGGCAGGCGTGCAGCAGGCGAGGGGTGTCGGACGCGGACATGGGGGTGCCTCTCTGTGGGGAACTGGCCGTATACTTCGCGGCTTTGCCGGCTCCGGCGCGTCTGGAATCGGGTTTCCGCCGGTTGGCGGGGGCGACACACTACGAATCTCGAGGAGGTACTGCAATGGCTGTTTTCGCCGTCGGCATGTCAGTGACGGTCCGTTGCCTGGCGGTCTGTGCTGTCCTGGCGTTGCCATTACAGGCGGCAGCGCAGGCTCACGAGGACGATCCATGGGAAGGCTTCAACCGCTCGATGTTCGCCTTCAACGAGACCTTGGACACCTATGCGCTGAAGCCGCTGGCCAAGGGGTATCGCACCGTGACGCCGGACTTCCTGGAAACCGGCATCGGCAATGTCTTCAGCAATGTGGGCGAGGTGCGCAACCTGACCAACAACCTGCTGCAAGGCAAGCTGCACGCGGCGGGCGTGGATACCGCGCGCCTGCTGTTCAACTCCACCTTCGGGCTGCTGGGTTTCTTCGACGTGGCCACGCGGATGGGCCTGCAGCGCAACGACGAGGACTTCGGCCAAACCCTCGGCGTCTGGGGGCTGGGCAGCGGGCCGTACCTGGTGCTGCCGTTCCTGGGGCCGAGCACGGTGCGCGACGGCCTGGCCCGCTTCCCCGACAGCTACAACGGTCTCTATACCCATCTGGACCACGTGCGTACCCGCAACCAGTTGCTGGGTCTGGATGTAGTGGATACGCGGGCGAGCTTCCTGGACGCCGAGCGCCTCATCCAGGGCGACAAGTACACCTTCCTGCGCAACGTGTACCTGCAGAACCGCGAGTTCAAGGTGCGCGACGGCATGATCGAGGACGATTTCTGAGCCTGGCCATAGCCCTTTGGGCGTACGCCCGCAAGCTTGAATCGCCTGTCGGATGGGAGTACCGTCTGCGCCGTGTCGAGAACTCCCTATACTTCGCCGTGCTTCCGCCGGCCAATCAGTCCATCGCATCCGGCGCCGTATGCCTGGAAATCCCATGCACAATCCCAGTGCCAAACTGCTGATCATTGATGACGACGAGGCTGTGCGAACCAGCCTCGCGGCTTATCTGGAGGACAGCGGATTCACGGTCGCGCAGGCCAGCAACGGGCATCAGGGCCTGGAAATCTTCCAGCAGGAACACCCGGACCTGGTGATCTGCGACCTGCGCATGCCGCAGATCGACGGCCTGGAGCTGATCCGCCGCATCGGCGAGCTGAACGATACCGCTCCGGTGATCGTGGTGTCCGGGGCCGGCGTGATGAACGACGTGGTCGAGGCCCTGCGCCTGGGTGCCGCCGATTACCTGATCAAACCCCTGGAAGACCTGGCGGTGCTGGAGCACTCCATCCGCCGGGCCCTGGATCGCGCGCGCCTGCGCCACGAGAACGCGGTGTACAGCGAGAGGCTGGAGGCCACCAACCGCGAGCTGCAGGCCAGCCTGCACCTGCTGCAGGAAGACCAGGACGCCGGCCGCCAGGTGCAGATCAGCCTGCTGCCGGACACCCCTTGGACGGCGGACGGCTTCAGCTTCTCCCACCAGATCATCCCTTCGCTGTATCTCTCCGGTGACTTCGTCGACTACTTTCGCCTCGACGACCGGCGCATCGCCTTCTACCTGGCCGATGTTTCCGGGCATGGCGCCTCCTCGGCGTTCGTCACCGTGCTGCTCAAGTTCATGACCACGCGGCTGCTCTACGAGTCGCGGCGCGGTGGCAAGCTGCCCGAGTTCAAGCCCTCCGACGTGCTGGGTCACATCAATCGGGGCCTGATCAACCTCAAGCTCGGCAAGCACGTGACCATGCTGGGCGGGATCATCGACCTGCCCACCGATCGGCTGACCTACAGTATCGGTGGCCATCTTCCGCTACCGGTGCTTTACCAGAACGGTCAGGCCGAATATCTGCAGGGTCGCGGCCTGCCGGTGGGGCTGTTCGAGGAAGCCACCTTCGAGGACCGCGAGATCCAGCTGCCCGAGGCGTTCAGCCTGACGCTGCTCTCGGACGGCATTCTCGATCTTTTGCCGGGTGAGACACTCAAAGAAAAGGAGGCTGCGTTGCCCAGGATGATTGGCGCGGCAGGTGGAACCCTGGAGGGTCTGCGACAGACTTTTGGATTGAATGAACTGGGCGACATGCCGGACGACATCGCCCTCCTGGTACTGAGCAGGAATCTTGAATGAGTAACGGCAAGATCCAGTTTGCCGAGCAGGAAGGCACCTTCGTACTCAAGTTCATCGGCGAGATACGCCTGACCCTCTGCTCCGTGCTGGATTCCACCATCGAACAGATCTTCTCTGCGACGAACTTTTCGAGCATCGTCATCGACCTGATCGACACCCGCAGCATCGACAGCACCACCCTCGGACTGCTGGCCAAGCTGTCGATCCTGTCGCGGCAGAAGGTCGGGCTGCTTCCCACCCTGGTGACCCGCAACCCGGACATCACCCGGCTGCTGCACTCCATGGGGTTCGATCAGGTGTTCAACATCGTCGACCAGCCGCAGATCACCCCGGAAAGCCTGCGCGACCTGCCGTGCCAGGACGTCTCCGAGGAGGAAGTGCGCCACCGGGTGCTGGAAGCCCACCGCATCCTGATGAGCCTCAACGACTCCAACCGCCAGGCGTTCCGCGATCTGGTCGAGGCGCTGGAACGCAGCTGAGTCGGGCGGGGCATGAAAAAGGCGATGCCGGTTGCATCGCCTTTTGTCGTTTTGCCGGGAGGCGGCGCCTTTCCGGCCGCCGAAGGCGCTCACGGCCTGGCCTTGAGTGCCCGCTCCTCAAGGGTGGCCAAGGCTGCGCCTTGACCACCCTACGAAACCCCAGGCCTCAGCCGCGCAATAGGGCTTCCAGCTTCTCCTGATCCCGCGCAAACAGGCGAATGCCCTCGGCCAGCTTCTCGGTGGCCATGGCATCTTCGTTCAGCGCCCAGCGGAACGCGCTTTCATCCAGCACCTGACGGGGTTCACCGGCGGCGCCCGGTTGTAGCTGGCGCTGCAGCGGGCTTTCATCCTCGGACAGCTTCTGCAGCAGCTCCGGGCTGATGGTCAGGCGATCGCAGCCGGCCAGCGCCTCGATCTGCCCCAGGTTGCGGAAGCTGGCGCCCATCACCACCGTCGAGTAGCCGTTGGCCTTGTAGTAGTCGTAGATGCGCGTCACCGAGCGCACGCCCGGATCTTCCGCGCCCACGTAATCGCGGCCCTCGGCCTTCTTGTACCAGTCGTAGATGCGCCCCACGAAGGGGGAGATCAGGTACACGCCCGCATCGGCGCAGGCCGCCGCCTGGGCGAAGGAAAACAGCAGGGTCAGGTTGGTCTGGATGCCGGACTGTTCCAGGCGTTCGGCGGCGCGGATGCCTTCCCAGGTCGCGGCGACCTTGATCAGTACCCGCTCGCGGCCGATGCCGGCCCGATCGTAGAGATCGATCAGGCGCTCGGCGCGGCGCTGGGTGGCTTCGCTGTCGAAGGACAGGCGGGCATCCACCTCGGTGGAGATGCGCCCGGGTATGACCTTGAGGATCTCCCCGCCTACCGCGACGGCGAAATGGTCGCAGGCCAGGCCGGTATCGCCGCCAGCGGCCCGCGTGGCGTTCTGCAGCAGATCGGCATAGCGGGGCAGGGCGGCCGCCTTGAGCAGCAGTGACGGATTGGTGGTGGCGTCCACCGGCTTGAGGCGAGCGATGGCATCCAGGTCGCCGGTATCGGCAACCACGGTGGTGAAGGCTTTCAACTGGTCCAGCTTGGAAGGCATGGGGCACCTGCGATGACTTGAAGAAACGTCGTCCCTGACGCGGCGGTCGCCGCACGGAAAATCACAGGAGGATAACAGAGGCCCGGGGACGCGCCAGGACGCGGGTCAATGGATAGCAGGCATTTTGTATCGCTGCCCTTGATTCCTGCGCCGCCGCCCGCATTAATCAAGGCTTATTCAATAACGGGGAACAACCCATGGCGCTGGTGGACGACATCCGCAACGAAATTGCCGAACTGATCGAGTCGGCCGAGGAAACCAAGGGTCACGCCGAGAACTATCTCCGTCAGCCGGACGAGGAGGAGCATGCCGAGGAAGACCGCGATCGCGCCGCCGCCGTCATCCAGCGCATGAACGAGCTGCTGGCGGCGCTGAAGGCCGTCGATCTTGGCGAGGCATCGGTGGAAGAGGTTTCCAACCTGATCGACAGCACGGAGCTGGCTCTCGACCAGGCCGACGAGGCGCTCGACGAACTGGGTCTGTAACGCGCGCGTAGGGTGGTCGACGTCGTTTTCGGCCACCGAGATGCCAACATCGAATGGCGGCCGGTACAACGCTGACCACCCTACGCACAGCGGCGGGGTTTACCGTCCGGCCAGCACTTCGATGGCCTGATCCAGCAGCCCCAATGGATCGTCGGTCTTTTGCACGTCCACCGACAGCAATTGCCGGAAACGCCGCGCCCCGGGGAAACCCTGGGCCAGACCCAGCGTATGACGGGTCACATGGTGCATCACGCCGCCCTCGGCCAGATGCCGCTCGATGTAGGGGCGCAGGCGCGCCAGCGCCTCGCTGCGACTGATCACGGGCGCCGTGCTGCCGAACAGGCGCTGATCCACCTCGGCCAGCAGGTAGGCGTTGTGATACGCCTCGCGGCCGAGCATCACCCCGTCGAACACCTGCAGGTGCTCCTCGCAGGCCTCCAGCGTCTTGATGCCGCCGTTGAGCACCAGCTCCAGATCGGGGAAGTCCCGCTTCAAGTGCGCGGCCACGTCATAACGCAGCGGCGGCACCTCGCGGTTCTCCTTGGGCGACAGGCCCTCGAGAATGGCGATGCGTGCGTGCACGGTGAAGCTGCGGCAACCGGCCTCGCTGACCTGGCCGACGAAATCGCACAGCTCGGCATAGCTGTCACGGCCATTGATGCCGATACGGTGCTTGACCGTCACCGGAATCGACACGGCGTCCTGCATGGCCTTCACGCACTCGGCCACCAGCGCCGGATGCGCCATCAGGCAGGCGCCGATCAGGTTGTTCTGCACCCGATCGCTCGGGCAGCCCACGTTCAGGTTCACCTCGTCGTATCCCGCCGCTTCCGCCATCTTCGCGCACGCCGCCAGCTCAGCCGGGTTGCTGCCGCCCAGCTGCAGGGCCAATGGATGCTCGCACTCGTCATAGCGCAGGAAGCGCTGGGCATCGCCATTCAGCAGGGCGCCGGTGGTCACCATTTCCGTGTAGAGCAGGGTGTGACGCGAGAGCTGACGGGCCAGGAACCGGAAATGGCGATCAGTCCAGTCCATCATCGGCGCGATGGAGAAACGACGGCTCAAGGGCTGCTGGGAGACTGGGGTTTTTTCCACGATACGACCGCACTGACACTGAAAAAGGAAAACGACGGGCGCCAAGGCGCCGAAGGGCGCGCAGTATACAGGGGCGAACGCGGTTCGAGTCCGCGTTCAGTTCAATGGCTTCCAGCGCGGGCAGCTGCAAAATGGCGGCGGCGCATTACCTGTAGAAGCGAATTCATTCGCGAGCTTTTAGCGTCGGCCCGCACGAAAAGCTTCGCGCTCCCTCAGACAAACTCCGCCGCCGCCACCGCGCTGGACCACGCCCACTGGAAGTTGAATCCGCCCAGATGGCCGGTCACGTCGACCACTTCGCCTATGAAGAACAGCCCCGGTAGCGTCTTGCACTCCATCGACTTGGATGACAGGACATCGGTATCCACCCCGCCCAGGGCTACCTCGGCGGTGCGATAGCCTTCCGTGCCGGACGGCTTGACCACCCACTCGTGCAAGCCTTGCGCAAAGGCATCCATGTCCGCGCCGTTCAGTTGCGCCAGGGTGTGATTGGTCCATGGCGTCGACGCCAGCCAATGTTCGGCGAATTTCTGGGTCGTCAGCTCCGCCAGCCAGTTGCGCAGCAGCACCTTGGGCCGCTGATGCTGCGCCTGGCGCAGGCTCTGGGCCAGATCCTGGTCGGGCAGCAGGTTGATGGTCAGCGCATCGCCTTCTTCCCAGTACGACGAAATCTGCAACATCGCCGGACCGCTCAAGCCGCGATGGGTGAACAGCATGTCGTCGGTGAAGCTCTTGCCCGGCACGCTGACGTCCACCCGCAGCGCCGTGCCGCTCAACGCGCTGCACAGCGCCTTGTGCTGATCGGTAATGGTGAATGGCACCAGGCCGGCGCGAGTGGGGTACACCGGCAGCCCGAACTGACGGGCGAGCTCATAGCCAAAGCCACTGGCGCCCAGGGTCGGAATCGACGGGCCGCCGGTGGCAATCACCAGGGATTCGCAGCCCAGCTGCTGGCCGGCGGCGCGCAACTGGAAACGGCAGCCTGCCGTGCTGCTGGACTCGATGCGGGTCACCTCGGTGTCCAGGCGAATCTGCACGCCGTACTGCTCGCATTCGCTCAGCAGCATGTCGAGGATGTCGGAGGCCTTGTGGTCGCAGAACAGCTGGCCGTCTTTCTTCTCGTGGTAGGCAATGCCGTAGCGTTCCACCAGGGCGATGAAGTCCCACTGGGTGTAACGCTTCAATGCCGATTTGCAGAAGTGCGGGTTATGGCTGAGGTATTTGTCGGGCGCAATAAAGTAGTTGGTGAAGTTGCACCGGCCGCCGCCCGACATGAGGATTTTCTTGCCGGCCTTGTTGGCGTGGTCCAGCACCAGCACCTGGCGCCCACGCGCGGCTGCGTTGGCCGCGCACATCAGACCGGCCGCTCCGGCACCGATGACAATGACTTCGAACTTCTGCAGCATCGTTGCCCTACTGAAATGACGTGCCAAACAAGCGGCGCGCATTATGCCACGCCGTCCAGGCGCCACGACGCGTCCTGACCGGTGAGACACAGGCCGCGCGCTCCATGGATAATCCCCGGCGATCCGTTGGCCGCCCGGAGCCTGACATGCTGATCCCCGATGCTCTTTCGATTGCACTGCGCAAGGCCCGCCACCTGGTGGTGTTCACTGGCGCCGGGGTGTCCGCCGAGAGCGGCATTCCCACCTTCCGCGATGCCCTGAGCGGCCTGTGGGAACGCTTCGATCCCGCCGAGCTGGCCACGCCTTCGGCCTTCCGGCGTGATCCGGCGCTGGTCTGGGGCTGGTACGAATGGCGCCGCATGAAGGTGCTGCAGGCCCAGCCCAACCCGGCGCACCGCGCCATCGCCGCGCTGGCCGAGCGGGTGCCGAAACTGACGCTGATCACCCAGAACGTCGACGACCTGCACGAGCGTGCCGGCAGTCGCGACGTCATCCACCTGCACGGCAGCCTGCATGCGCCGCGCTGCTTTGCCTGCGGCCGCCCGCATGCAATCAGCGAAGTACCTGAGGAGCCCGCCGAGGGCCGCCGCCTGGAGCCGCCGCGCTGCCAGCGCTGCAACGGCAAGGTGCGACCCGGCGTGGTGTGGTTTGGCGAGGCGCTGCCGGAAGCCGCCTTGCGGGCTGCCTTCAAGGCGGCCGGAGAATGCGATGTGCTGCTGTCAGTCGGCACCTCCGGCGTGGTGCAGCCGGCGGCGTCGATTCCGCTGCTGGCGCTGCAGGCCGGCGCGACCGTCGCGCACATCAACCCGCAGCCCTCCGGTCAGGGCGGTGCGCGGGAATTCTCCCTGGCCGGCGCGGCGGGGGTGGTGCTGCCCGAGCTGCTGGGCCAGTTGGATGCCCGCTGAATAACAGCCGCTCGAACGCAATATCCGGACGCAAATGCGCCACGCCGGGGGTGGCGGTCAGGCTTTACTCTGACTGCCATTTTCTTCGGAGGACGCGCGATGAACACCCGAGGTTTACTCGACCAGTTGCTCAAATCCGGTCAGGAACTGCTGCAGAAGCAGGGCGGAAGCCTTACCGGCAAACCGGGAATCGGCGGGCTGTCCGGTAGCACGGGCGCAAACAACGGCTTGGGCGGCCTGCTGTCCGGCGCCGGTGGCGGGGCCCTGGCTGGCGGTGCGATGGCCCTGCTGCTGGGCAACAAGAAGGCGCGCAAGCTCGGCGGCAAGGCCCTGACCTATGGCGGCCTGGCGGCGCTCGGCGTGCTGGCCTACAAGGCCTATGGCAACTGGCAGGCTCAGCAGGGCGCGGCGCAGCAGCGCGAGCCGCAGACCCTCGACCGGCTGCCACCGGCCCAGGTGGAACAGCACAGCCAGGCAATCCTCAAGGCGCTGGTGGCGGCGGCCAAGGCCGACGGGCATGTGGATGCACGCGAGACGGCGCTGATCGAAGGTGAATTCGCCAAACTCGACAACGATCCCGACCTGCAGCGCTGGCTGCACGCCGAACTGAACAAGCCGCTCGACCCGGCCGATGTCGCCCGTGCCGCCCGTACGCCGGAAATGGCCAGCGAGATGTACCTGGCCAGCGTCCTGATGGTGGACGAGGAGCACTTCATGGAGCGCGCCTACCTCGACGAGCTGGCCAAGCAACTGAGGCTTGATCCGGCCCTCAAGGCCGAGCTGGAACGGCAGGTTCGCCAGGCCTGATTTGAGTCTTGACGCAAAACCGCCGCCCTTGGGGCGGCGGTTTTGTTTGGGCTGCCGGTGGGGGCTGATGGACTGCGGCCTCGCCCTCGCGTGACCGGCAACAGGAGCCTCAGGGGCGGGAGTCCCCTGGCTGGGGGCCGGCCTCGCTCGAACCCGCTTCCGTGACGGCGCTGTCAGCCGTGGGCGCCGCTTCCGGCAAGGCAAACACCTGAACGCGCAGCCGCTGCTCCAGTCTGGTCGGGCCGGCATGGTGAAGGTACCAGCCCATGGCGACGTGATTGCCGCTGTCGGAAAGGCGAATCCGGGGATAGGCCGCCTTGAGTCCGCTGCCAACGTCCGTGACGCTGGCAGTCATCTGCCCCAGCAGGTTCGGCTCGCCGCCCTGAATGTCGAACAGATAGCTGGTGGCCCGCAGGTTGCGGTACTTCTCTTCGGTTTCCACGCCGGTCAGCAGGCGGCGGCCGTCGGGACTCAGCTGCAGCTCCTGATGGACCTGGCTTTCCGAGAAGACCTTGCTATTGCTCATGCGGAGCCAGGTCATGGTCATCAACTCCATCCTGCGTGGGGCGCTGACCTGAAGCTTGTCGCTGCCGCGTCGACCTTGCCACTCGATGCGCTGGCGCAGGCGCCACTGGCCGTGTTCATCCCGCTCCCAGACGCTGATGGCCGGGTAGCCGAGCGCCACGGTCACCGGGGCGTTGAGCGAGGTGTAGTCGGTGCTGTTGCTTTCCACCTGCTGGTATTCGCTCACGGCAAGCGTTTGCCCATCGCGACTCAACGTCTGAAACGCGCCCAGCACTTCGCTGCCCGCAGCGCGAGCGCGCTCCGCGAAGCCCTTGTCCAGGCTCAGCTTCTTGCCGCTGCGGCTCAACTCCAGTATCTCGGCGGCAAAGTTGACCCCGAAGCGCTCGCTCTTGTAGATGCCGAGCATCAGCGTTTCGGCGCGGGGGCCCACCGAGAGTGAGCCGAGCGAATAGCCGGTGTTACCCGGCAGGTCCATGACCGCCAGGGGCGCGCGTGACTGATCGACGGCGAACACCGCCACCTGGCTGGCGCTGGCCAGCACCAGAAACTTACCCTCGGGGCTGAGCTGGTAATGCCAGTAGGGGAAGCCCTCGAAGGGATCGCGACCCTGCCATTCAGGCAGTCGGTAGTCGACGGGTTGCCGGCCTGGCTGCAGGCGCTGCAACAGATCGCAGGAACGCCCGCACTGCGGCAGATAGATGCCCCGGTGATTCGGCCGCGGGTCGGCCTGCCACAGCCCCAGCCCATAGGGCCCGGAGGCCTCATAGGCGGTCAGCGGCTCCAGTGTCTGGCTAAGCATGTCCAGGCGTGCCAGGTTCACCCCGTCGTTGGCGATCCCCAGGAAGTCGGCGTTGCTCGGCAGTCGGGTGAGCAGGCTGAGGGATTCGGGCTGATCGAAGGCGCCGAAGCGGTGGTAGGGGATAGCTTCAGGTTTCTCATCGCTGCTGGCGGACGGATATCCATGTCGCGATTGCAGTCGATACAGGGCCGTGCGGTCGGCGGTGTACAGGGCGGCCAGTCGGGGGCCCATGGCAGACCAGGCACGCGGCCGGGGGTCCGGAGGCGGGGGCGGAGCCTCTACGGGCACCTGCTGGGGCACATACGTATAGCTGGAGCGGCCGGAGCAACCATCGGCAAGCAGCATGATCAGCACGAACAGGGCAATTATGACCCCGACCACCGCACCCGGGCTGCCCGCCGATGTCGGTGTCGGCGGGAGGGGTTGGACAACCGGTGGGGTAGGCGCGTGTTGCACTGGAGTGTGCTGACGCCGCGTGGGCTTGCGTACCTCGACCTTGGTGCTGGCGCGTGCGCAGTGGGGACATGCGTTGCCCCAATAGCTGTGGTCGCTGTCGCCTGAGCAGGCTTTCAGCCGCGCCTTTGCCTGCTCCAGAAGCGTCACCCAGTCCTGCGCCGAAGGCCGGCGGGTGCTGGTGAAACTGCTGTCGAAGGCCTCGCGCAGAATCCGCGGGAAGTCCCGGTGGATGCTCCAGGGTGAAGGTTTGATGTCGCGGTGCGGTTGCAGACCGTAGGGATAAAAGCCGCCGGCGATGCGGTTCTGGTTATCGCTGGGAATCTCGCGCTGGCCGTCAGGCACGCCCTGATAGGGGTGCAGGCCGCCGTTGATCAGCTTAAACAGGATCACCGCCAGGGCGAAGGCGTCCTGGGGCTGACGCAGGGCCTGCGGGGCCTGTTTGGCGCGGAAGGCTTCCGGGGCGATGAAGCCGGCGGTGAATTGGTGCGCCGGAAAGTATTCGGTGGTGCCCTGGACGGCAAAGCCGTCGCAGTCCACCACGGCGACATCGGCGCTGCGCC
>NZ_JBOY01000049.1:0-22523 GCF_000647775.1 Pseudomonas sp. RL
GCCGGGCCGGGGCCAGGCCGCCGCGACACTTGAGGACGCGCACCTCGCGGGCGTCCACCGCCAGGCGCAGGGCGGCGGGTGAGGGATTGGCGGCTTCCTGCAGCGGACGGTAGGCGAAGGCCAGGGTCTGGCCGGTTTCGGCGGCGACCTGCAGGCGCCGCAGGGCGCGGTCGTCGGCCTGTTTCGGCCAGCACAGCACGGCACCGCAGCAGCCCGAACGCAG
This sequence comes from Pseudomonas sp. RL, assembly GCF_000647775.1. Lineage (NCBI taxonomy): Bacteria > Pseudomonadati > Pseudomonadota > Gammaproteobacteria > Pseudomonadales > Pseudomonadaceae > Pseudomonas > Pseudomonas sp. RL. The sequence continues at coordinate 224 of NZ_JBOY01000049.1, forward strand.
GCACTGCTCGGCGGCCCATAAGGCGTCGCGGCCAGTTGCCCGCACGATGCTCAGGTGGCGCAGGTCGACGCCGGCGGCCAGCCAGGCGTGCGGATAGGGGATATGGGGCGGATCGACCAGCACGACCCGCTCGGCGGATGCGGTGAGGCGCGCCAGGGTCGGCCACAGCAGGCGCAGCTCGCCGATGCCGATGGCCGCGCTGAGGATCTCGCTCAGCGCGGCATCCGGCCAGCCGCCGCCGGGCAGGGCGGCGTCCAGCGCGGCATGTCCGGTCGGCTGGCTGGCGGAAGGCGGGACGACGGCCTGACCGCGCCAGACACGGCGCGTATCGAGCAGGCGGTCGAGGGCGACTACGGATGACATGCGCGATCACTCGAATACTGTATATGAGTACAGTATTCGGTCAGTGCCCGGCGCCGGTCAAGTCGAGGGCGATAGATGTCGAACCCGTCAGCGCATCGCCAGCATCCCTTTGAAGTCCGGCCACCAGCGCGGGTGCAGCAGCGAATAGGCGAGGGCGTAGGCCAGGGTGCCGACGCAGATGTCCGCCAGCCAGTGGGTGTAGCCGCCCAGGGTGCTGTGGGCCGAGAAATACAGCACGGCGAGGCTCATCAGCAGGGTGGCGAGCAGGCTGCGGTAGTTGCCCTGCAGCCAGTCGGCTGCGCCGAAACCGATGCTGCGGCGCAGCGCGGCGACATGGATCGGCACGATCAGCAGGGTGCGCGCCAGCATGGCCAGCCCGCCAGCCAGGGCGCCCAGCGGTTCACCGAGCAGGCCGAGCAGGGCCAGCGCCAGCAGGGTAGTGACGACTTCGGCGCGCACCACGGTCTGGATGCGGCTCACTGCCACCAGCAGGCTCTGCGCATGCAGGGCGGTATTGGCCAGCGCCGCCATCACCGCCAGTACCTGCAGGGTCGGTACGGCGGCCAGCCACTGGGCGCCGAACACCAGCAGCACCAGATCCTCGGCGGTGAGCGCCAGGCCGATATAGCAGGGCGTGAGCAGGAAGCCGGTCAGGCTACTTACGGCGCCGAACAGCGACCACAGGCGTGCCGGCTGCTCGGCGCGCCGGGCGAACGCCGGCAGCGCATAACTGGCCAGCCCGTTGTAAAGCGCCGTGCGCGGCAGTTCGATGATGCGCAGGGCGAAATTGAACTGGCCCACCGCCTGCACGCCCACGGTGAGTCCCAGCACCACGCTGGCCCCGCGCTGCAGCAGTTGCCCGCACAGGGTATTGATCGCGATGGGCAGGCCGGCCACCAGCACGCCGGCCAGCCAGGGCCGATCAAACGCCAGCGGCAGGCGGCGCGGATCGTTGCGCATCAGCATCAGCAGGGACACCAGCTCCATGATCAGCGCCTGCACGATCAACGCCCAGGCCCCGCCGCCCCGCAGCGCAACCAGGATGCCGCCCAAGGCGCCGAGCACCTTGCCCAGCAGGGTGCGCGAGGCGAGCAGGCGGAAGTTGCCGCTGCGGCGCATCTCCGCCACGTAGATGCGTGCCATCAGGGTCGCCAGCACCTTGGATGCCGCCACCAGCACCATGGCGCGCACGGCGGGGTCGTCGCTGACCATCAGGCCGCCCAGACCGATCACCCCCAGCGAACCCAGCCCGGCCGCCACGCAGGCCCAGAAGGCCGTGGCGCGCTGGCGGTGCGAGAGCTGTTGCTGCCGCACCAGCGGGTCCTCGATCAACGCGCTGAACAGAATGCCCACCAGCTCGACGATGACGATGATCAGCACGCCGACGCCCAATTCCTCCGGGGTCAGCAGGTGGGCGAAGACGAAGAAGGACAGCATGGACAACAGGATCAGCCCGAATTTCTCCGAGAAGATCCAGGCCAGGCGAGCCAGGCGTTCCCGGATCACCGTGCACGTTCCGGCATGCGCCAGCGGGTTGCGCGGGCATAGGCGTAGCGCAGTGCGGGCTTGCCATGCGCGGTCAGCAGAGCGCGCCAGGAAATGCGCAGCATCTGTTCGAACACCTGAATGACCCGGTGCTGTTGTCCCAGGCGCGAGAAGGCTTCGAGAAATTCCGTCTGGTTGGCGAGAATGAAATCCGTGCGCTCGCGTGGGCTCATCTGCGCGCCGTAATGTTCCAGGTAGAGCTCGACGAAGCGCAACTTGTGCGGGTAGTGGCGCTCTGGCTGGGCGGTGATGTTGTCGGGACCGACCAGGCGGTGATAGAGCACCTCCTGCACCGTATGGATTTCCGCCCGCTCGGCCACCTGGGTCCACAGCCAGCGGTCCTCGGCGAAGCGGAGGCGCGCGTCGAAGCCGCCGAAGCGAGTGGCCAGCTCACGCTCCATCAGCACCGAGGAGGGACAGTTGATGACGTTGCGCTGCTGGAAATCGCGGAAATGCCAGCCGGCCTTGCACCAGGCGAAAGGGATCTGCCGGCCATCGGCGAACAGGTTCATGCCGAAGCAATCGACCAGACCGATACGCCGGCCCGCCGCGCTGAGTCGTTTGAAGCATTCCAGCTGTTTTTCCAGTTTGGTGGGCAACCAGTAGTCATCGGCGTCCAGGAAGGCCAGCAGGTGATCACTGGCTTGGAAAATGCCGCGATTGCGCGCCGCGGCCGGGCCCTGGTTCGTCTGGCGGATCAGGGTGAGCGGAAAGGGAGCGCGATAGCGCTCCACCCGCTCCGGGCCAGCGTCGGTGGAGCCGTCGTCCACCACGATGACCCGGTCCGGCCGCCGGGTCTGGGCTGCCAGGGAGTCCAGCGCCTGGTCGATGGTGTCGTCGGCGTTGTAGAGGGGGATGATCACGCACACCGAGTAGTCGTTCATGCCGAAGGCCTTCCGTAGATACCGGATTCCACGCCGGCGCGGCTTGTCGCTGCGGCCCGGGCGGGGCGCAGGGACAGGGCCAGCACACAAAACACCAGGAACTCCCCGGTGCGGTGGTTGGGCACCACATACGCCACGTAGTTGGAAAGGATGAACACGCCGATGATGACCAGCGCGCTGGCGTGCTGGGCCACCGCGCTGCGCTGCTGCAGGGCGTTGAAATGCTTGTACAGGGTGGCGGCGAACAGCAGCGCCAGCGCGACCAGATGAACCAGTCCGCCATTGAGCAGGGTTTCCAGATAGCCGCTATGGGCATTGCCGATATAGCCCCAGCGGCGCAGGAAGAAATCCGCCGCCGAGCTGGCCCAGAAGGCGCCGAAGCCGTAGCCGCGCAGCAGCTCTTCCTCGATGGATGGGGCCAGCAGCGCCCAGATCTGCGTGCGATCGGTCAGCGAGCTGTCGCGGCCGAGCAGGTCGAGGAAGATATGGTAATTGGCATACAGCGTCAGGCAGATCAGCAGGTAGACCAGGGTGCTGGTCACCAGTACCGAGCGCGAACGATGCAGGCGCAGGCGGATCAGCGTCAGGAAGTACCAGTAGCTGGCCACGCCGGCGCAGACCAGTACCAGGCCGGTTGCCGAGCGTCCGAGGGCGATGGCCACCAGGGCGAAGAAGCCGGCGAGCAGCGCCCAACGGTTGCGCCGGCGGATGGCCGGCAGCAGCAGCAGGATGGCGACGGCGTTGATGCGTGCGGCGGCATTCTTCTCGCCGAACACGCCGCGAAAGGCTCCGGCCCGCGCGCCGTCGCTGTAGAACACCAGCTCGGGGGAAACCAGGGCGAACGCCAGGCCGAGCAAGGACAGGAAGCCGATGGTGCAGCCGATGAGCAGCGCCAGGCGTTCCAGGGGGTAGTTGTAGACGGCGAAGCCGGCGAAGAACACCACGCCCAGCAGCGCCACGAAGCGCCGGAAACTCAGCCCCGGTTCGTAGGACCAGAACACCGAGAGCAGCAGGCAGCCGAGGAACAGCAGCAGCACCAGATTGTCCCGGTAGACGCTTCGGCGCTGAAAGATCCGCTGGCGGATGAACAGCCAGGCCGGCACCAGCAGGGTGATCAATCCGCAGATCTGGTTGACCGGATTGCCTTCCAGCTCCCGGTCCATGCTCAGGCCGCGTCGCCCGATCACCAGGGCGATCAGGAAGTCGAACGCCTTCAGGTAGAACAGCAGCCCGAACATGAGAAAGGCGAAACGCAGGCTGGAGTAGCGCACCTCGAGGGTCTTCATGCCTGGTCCTCCGGCAGCAGCACCCGCAGATAGCTGCGCGCTGCCGCACTGCGGGTGAAACGGGCCGCGGCCTGTTGCCGGAGGCTGCGCTCCGCCTCGGGGTTGCTGGCCAGAACCTGCGCCACCGTGCGCGCCAGGGTCTTGGCATCCTCCACGGGGACCAGGGGCGCGACGAGTCCCCGATCCAGGATCTCCTCCGGCCCGTAGGGGCAGTCCGTGGCCACCACGGGCACGCCGGTCGCCAGGGCCTCCACCAGGGCGTTGGGACTGCCCTCGAAGCGGGACGCGAGCACGAAGCAGTCGGCGGCGGCGATCTCTGCCTGCGGGTCGACGCAGTAGCCGGGCAGGTCGAGGCGCCCGGCGAGGCCCAGCCGGCGGGCCTGCTGCTCCAGCGCTGCGCGCTGCGGGCCTTCGCCGAAAATCACCAGGCGCACGTCTTCCGGCAGGCGCGTCAGGGCGTCGAGAAGAATGTCGAACCCCTTCTGCGGCGCCAGGCGACCCACGGCCACCAGCACGCGCCCCGCTTTGTGGCGCAGCCACGGATGACGCGGGTTGGGCAGCGGGTGGATCAGGTAGTCGTCGTCCAGCACCGGGTTGTCGGCGGTGACCAGATCACGCGGGCGCAACGCCGGATGGCGAAGCAGATCCTGCGCCACGCCGTGCGACACGCAGATCACCGGATTGGGAATCAGCCGATACAGCCAGGGCGCCAGGGCGTAGGCGGCGCGCACGCTGCGGGCGGGATTGACAGAACGATCCCGGGAGAAGGCATTGCGCTCGCTGACATGCAGGCGCGCCAGCGTGCCGGATAGCAGGGCGGCGCCGATGGCCAGCACGTTCACATGGGTCAGTGCGGCGAGCATGGCATCGTAGCGCTCGCGGCGCAGGAAGCGCGCCAGGGCCGGCAGTGCACGGGCGGTGCGCGGACTGTCCAGGCACACCCGGCGCACACCGGGCGCCAGCAGCGCCTCGTGAATGCCGCCCTCGGTCAGCGTCAGCACCGTCACTCGGTAGTCCTCGCACAGGCTGCTCGCCAGCCGGGCGAGCATCTTCTCGGCGCCGCCGCCGTGCAGGTTGTGCAGGATGAACAGGATGCGCCGGCTCACTGGTTCCACACCTGGTAGAAGGCCTGGGCAGCCTGGCGGCCGTGAAAGCGAAGAATGGAGGCATCCGCCGCAGCCGATCTGACGCCAAGCGCACGCAGCAGTCCCGCAGCCAGCGCCCGAGGATCATCCGGACGCACCAGCATGCCCAGGCGCCCCTGATCCAGCAGCTCACGGGGGCCGGTTTCGCAATCAGTGGCCACCACCGGTACGCCGAGGGCCAGGGCTTCGATCAGCGCGGTGGGCATGCCTTCGTGGCGGGAGCTGAGCACGAACAGCCGGGCCGCGCGAAACAGCGGGTACGGATTGCCCAGGAAACCGGTGAAATGAACGTGCGCGGCGATGCTCAGTTGTACCGCCTGGGCTTGCAGAGCGTCCTTCTCGGGGCCCGTGCCCACGATGACCAGCGCCGGCAGTGACGCCTGCCGGCTGGCCAGGGCATAGGCCTCGAGCAGTACATCGAAGCCCTTCTCCGGCGCCAGCCGGCCCACCGCCAGCAGGTAGCGTTCCGGCAGGGGGCAGGGCGGCGGCTGGTCGGCCAGTTCCTGCAGCTCGTCGCCGATCACCGCATTCGGGCAGGTGTGCAGACGCTCCCGCCGCCACAGCAGGCGCCGCGACAGTGTCTGTGCGAGCGGCTCGGACACCGCCACCGCGCGCCCGCCGCCGAGCAGGTACAGGGAATAGAGCCAGCCCAGCAGGCGCGGTGAGAGGCGCTGGCCGGTGCACTCCAACGTGGCGTGGCGGCTGTAGATCACCTGGCAGTCGGTGCCCAGCGATGCCAACCAGGCGCAAAGGTTGGCCTGCTCCTTGGCGGCGATCAGGTGGGTGACGCCCTGGCGGATCAGATGGCGCAGGCGCAACCAGGAGCCGGACACGCTGCCCGTGCCGGCAAAGGCCGGCCAGTCGGGCACGGGGTCGCCGTTGATCACGAAAAAGCCGACCTCATGGCCATCGCGGGCAAACTGCGCCGCCAGCCGGAGGTGCACCTGCTCGACGCCCCCGTCCAAGGGAAAGTCCTTATGAATGAACAGGATGCGCATTGTTCTTGCGAGCCGGGGTGATGTGAATTTCCAGCCGCCGGCGCACCAGCAGGTAATTCAGCCGCAGGAAGTTGGCCGGGTAGATCAGCAGGTAACGCAGGATGGTGTGCGGCTCCCGGTACATCCGGTACAGGGCCCGCAGGTTGAGGCGGTTGATCAGCGACGGGTAGTAGGCGCCCTGGGCCATGGCTTCCTGGCGGATGAAGGCGCCGCAGGAAAAGGCCACGCCGGCGAACCCCCGGCGCTTGACCTGGCGGATGAAATCCTCCTGGCGCCCGGCGCCCAGCCCGACGATGAGAATGTCGCAACGGCTGTCGAGCACCGCCTGCACCACCTTGCCGGTCTCGTCGCGGCGGAAGTAGCCGTGTTCGCGCCCGGCGATGATCAATTGCGGATAGCGCGCCTTCATCTTGCGGATGAAGCTGCTCAGCTCCCGTGGGGTGGCGCCCAGCAGGAACACCCGCTTGCGGTGCTGCTCGGCATGCAGGAACACCACCGGTGCGATGGAGGTGAAATCGAAGCTTACCCGGCTGATGTGCTGGCCGGTCAGCCGCGACAGGAAGTTCGACATCAGCATGCCGTCGCAGAAATAGTGCAGGCTTTCCCGGGGATCCTGGCTGGCGTCCTGGAAGAGGCGGCCAATCGAGGCGAAGTTGAGGAAGGAGAACGCCTGGTCGCTGTTCAGCAATTGCTCCGAGAAGTTCTCCATGACCGCTACGCGGATCATCGGCATATGCGACCTCCAAGCGTTTCCATGCTCAGTAGATGTCCCGGGAAAGCAGGGTGAAGGGCGTCTTGCAGAGAATCTTCAGGTCCAGCCAGAACGACCACCGGTTGATGTAGGCCAGATCCGCTGCGACCCGCTGCTGCATCTTCTCCAGTGTCTCGGTTTCGCCACGGTGGCCGTTGACCTGGGCGAGCCCGGTGATGCCCGGCTTGATGCGGTGCCGGGCCATGTACGCCTGGATGCGTTCGCTGTAGTAGAGGTTGTGCAGCACGGCATGCGGACGCGGCCCCACCAGGGCCATGTCGCCGCGCAGCACGTTGAACAGTTGCGGCAGCTCGTCCAGCGAGCTGCGCCGCAGCAGCCGCCCGACCGGGGTCACCCGCGGATCATGCCGGCTGGCCTGGCGCACCTGATCGTCCTGATGCTGGTACATGGTGCGGAACTTCCAGATTTCGATGATCCGGCCGTTCCAGCCGTGACGCTGCTGGCGGAAAAGGACGGGGCCCGGAGAGGACAGTTTCACGGCCACGGTGATGAGCAACAGCAGTGGGGCGAGGAGCACCAGGGCCAGGGCCGCCAGGCACCGTTCAACCACGGTCTTGGCCAGGCTGGCGGCCGGTTGGGAGCTCATCAGGGTTTCGTTGAGATACAGCGCCGGCAGCGGGCCGATAGCCGAATAGGACGGATTGAGCAGTGGCAGGTGTGCCAGATCCGGCACCCAGATCACATCCACCGGCAGGTTCAGCAATTCCCCATACAGCCCTTCGAGACGCCCCTGTAGTTCCCGGGGCAAGGCTAGGTAGACGCGGCGAATGCCTTCCCGCTCGATGATCTCGGCCAGCTCGTCCAGGGTGCCCAGCAGGCGCAGACCAGACAGCGGCGAATCGCTTGCATCGCAGGCCACCAGCCCGCGCAGGGTGACCTGCCGGTTGCGCAACTGGTCGGCCAGCGCCTGGGCCGCCGGGCCGCTGCCGATGATCACGGCGCGCCGCTCGCGGCGCAGGCGGCGGGTCACGCGGCGAAAAACGCCATACAGCAGGGCCTGGCTGGACATCTGGATGAACAGGCCAAGGATCAGCCAGTCGCGCAGGAAGGCTGCGGAGAAGTCGTCAAGCTGGCCAACCAGCTCGAGCAGCGCCAGCAGCCCGCCGGTCAGCAGCAGCCAGGCGACCATGAGCCTGCCAAGGCCCTGCGGCAGGTCGTGTCGTTTGTGGTAGACCTGCAGCAGGCTGTAGCAGTACGGCGAACCGAGGAGGGTGAGGGCGCCCAGCAGCCGATATTCCTCGGAGAATTTCCCGGCGTGCACCTCGGTGAGTTGCCAGAGCAGCAACTGCAGTACCAGCATGGCGGTTGTCCACTGGCTCCAGAACGTCAGCCCGCGTCGGTTAACGACCGGCACGCCGGGCTGGCCGATATCCAGGGGCAGGGGATGCGGGGTATCCATGCCGGGCCGGGTGATCGGACGGGCAGTCGAATGACACTCTTGCATGGCCATCAGCCGCGCGATGCCTGTGACAAGGGGGCAGACAGGTAGCCGTAGCTTTCGTAGGGCTTGCCGTAGCGCCCCGCCTTGGCCAGGTCGTACTGGTTGAGCACCACGCCGATCACCGGGGCCTTGTTGCGCAGCAGGCGGCCGATGCCTTTCTGCACCAGCGGAATCGGCGTGCTTTCCGCATGAATCACGTAGATCAGCGCGTTGCTCAGCTTGGCCAGCAACAGCGCATCACTGACCACCTGGCTGGGCGGCGAGTCGATGATGATGCGCTGGTAGCGGGAAGTGAGCGCATTGAGGATGCGCGCCAGGCGCGGGGATGACAGCAGCTCCTGGGGATTGGACGGTACGCTGCCGGCCGGCAGCATGGCCAGCTTGCCCACGGTGCGCACGCAGTCCTCGAGCCGGCCATGGCCGGCGATCAGGTCAGCCAGGCCGGGGCCCTTCTCGGGCAGGGTGAAGCTGCGCGCCAGGGTCGGGTTGCGCAGGTCGGCCTCGATGAGCAGCACCCGCTCGATGTGCGACATGGAGAAGGCCAGGTTCACCGCCACGGTACTCTTGCCTTCGTTGGCCAGGGTCGAGGTGACCAGCACGATCTGCCGGGGGCGGTCGATGTCCGACAGCACCAGGCCGGTGCGCAGGGTACGGATGGCCTCGCAGAAGCGCTTGTCTTCGTTGAGACGGAACAGGTGGGCGAGCCGGTTGCGGCTCTTGCGTGTCACCAGCGGCACCACGCCCAGCAGCGGCACGTTGATCCGCGCCTCGACGTCCTCGCTGGTACGGAAGGTGTCGTCTAGCGCCTCGCGCAGGAAGGCCAGGCCCATGCCCAGCACCCCGGCGGCCAGCGCGGCGATCCCCAGGATCAGGCCTTTCTGCGGCTTGCTGGGCTGGATCGGCACCATGGCGCGGTCCACCACCTGGGCGTTGGCGGAGTTGATGTCCGAGGTGGCGGCGGTCTCCTTGAGGCGCGCCAGGAAGGTTTCGTACAGCACCCGGTTGCTGTCCACCTCGCGCTGCAGCTCGCGCAGGCGAAATTCCTTGCGGGAAATGTCCTGGATCTGGGTCTTGTTGAGATCGAAGGACTGGCGCAGGGACTGCTCGTTGGCCTCGGCCAGCTGATAGTTGCGCTCGATGCCGGCCACCACCTGCTGTACCTGGGTGTGCAGGCTGGCAGTCGCGGCATTCAGTTCGGTGTGGGCGGCGATCATCGCCGGGTGCTTGGGGCCGTAGCGCCGCGATAGCTCATCCACCTTGGCCTGGGCACGCGCGCGTTCGGCCTTGAACTGCTGGATCAGTGGATGGCCAAGCACCGCCGGCACACTGGCCAGGCGCTCCAGGTCGCCGTTGAGCGCCTGCACCTGGCGGTACTGGCTCTGCGCCTCGGCGCGTTCGCGGCGGGCATCGATCATCTTGCTGCCGGTCAGGGTCAGCTCGTTGGCACTGATGGTGGACACGCCGTCCAGGTCGACCAACCCTTCAGCTTCGCGGTAGCCCTGCAGCCGGTTCTCTGCCGCGCGCAGGTTCTCCTGCAGTTCCAGCAGCCGCTTGTTCATCCAGTCGGCGGCGGACAGCGAGCGCGTCATGTTGCTGTCCAGCTGGCTGGTGATGAATCCATCGGCCAGCGCGTTGGCGGCGTTCGCCGCCAGCTGCGGGTCCGGCAGCTCGACGTTCACCGCGATCAGCTGGCTCTTGCCGACATAGTGGGCGCTGATCGCCGGGCCGAGGGCCCGAACCACCTCGCGGACCCGTGCCGCTTCGTCCGGCTGCTCCGGCTCTTCGGGCATCAGCCAGTCGGGCAGCCAGGCGCGCCAATCGATCCAGGGCTCGCTGGGCGCTTCCGGTGCAAACAGCGGGTGCCGAGTCAGGTCGAGCTCTTTTACCACCCGTTCGGCCAGTGCCCGCGAGTGCAGCAGGCCCAGCTGGGTCTGCAGGTACTCGCTGGTGTTCACGCCAGGTTCGAAGAGCTGTTGAAAGGCCAGCACCTGCGGGTTGCGGTCGGCAATCACCAGGGTGGCAGTGGCCTTGTACTGGGGTGTGACCCATTGCAGGACGAGCAGGGTGGCGACGCAAGCCACCAGGATCAGGCCGACGATCATCCACTTGGCGCGCCACAGGATGTTCCACAGCTTCATCAGGTCCAGGGTGTCCTCGTCTTCACCGGGGCCGAGGGCGGGCGAGGGCAGGCGCGCAGCATCATAGGGCGGGAGCGTGTTCATCAGAAGAACCCCTGAGCGATGGTGATGGTGTCGCCGGGCAGGATCGGCGTGTCCAGGGCAGGGCGTTCACGCTCCCGTCGGTCGCCGTCGCCTCGCACGATGGTGACCCGCTTGAGCGAGGCGCGCTCGGTCAGGCCGCCGGCCAGGGCGATGGCGCGGTTCAGGGTCAGGCCCGGCTGGTAGGGGTAGCCCCCGGGCTTCTGTACTTCGCCGCTGATGTAGAACTCCCGGTAGGCGACCACGCTGACCGTCACCCGCGGATTGACCAGGTAGCCGTCGCGCAGGCGCTCGCTCAGTTGCTGTTCGATCTGTCCCGCGGTTCGCCCGCCGGCATGCACTTCGCCCACGAAGGGGTAGGAGAAGGTGCCCGCATCGTTGAGGCGAATTTCCTCGAAGCTGAGGTCGGGCTCGCCGAACACGCTGATGCGGATGATGTCGCCCGAGGCCAGCCGGTAACTGCTGCCTTGCTCGACCTGGGCGATGCCCGGGGGAATGAACAACAGGGTGAGCAGGATCGCTAGCAGGACTCTCGACATCGGGGCGGGCTCCATAGGGTTTACAGGCTGCCGGTGGCCGTGAGGGTGTACAGGTTGCGCTGGAAGCGTTCGCGATCCACGGTGGAATCGTTGTCCCAATGGCTGTAGCCCAGGGCCAGTTCCAGCCAGCGCCGCGGTTGATAGCTCAGCGTCAGGCCGGCGCTGCTCAGGTCGTCCTCGCGGTCCAGGCCCTGGTAGCGCAGGCGCGCCGCGCCCAGCGTGACGGTTGTACTGAATCGACCAGACCATTCGTGGCGCCAGTCGAGGCGGGCGCGGGTGTGCTTGATGGCGTCCGCGCCGTCGTCGCCCTCGTCGTAGGCCTGGCGGGTGGTCAGGCTGAACGTGGAGTAGGTGCGGGGCTTCCAGTCCAGGCCGACTTCCCACATGGGACTTTCCAGACCGTCGCGACTGTCGTCGTCATATTCCTTGCGCTGGTAGCCGGCGCGGACGCGGCCGCTGGTTCGGGCGGTGGCTTCCCACACGGCACCGGTCAGCAGCGCCAGGTTGTGGCTGTTCAGCGGACTGTCGGGCCGCACGTAGTCGAAATCCTCGTAGCGGGTCTCGATCAGCGCGCGGGTGCCGCCGATGCGGTGGAACCAGGTGACGCCCAGGCGACTGGCGTCGCGCTCCTCGCCGGCATTGACCAGGCTGTCATCGTGGAAGCGCAAGCGCTCGTGGTTGGCGGCGAATTCCAGGTTGTTGCGCGCCGTTTCGGCGCCGAAACGATAGGTGGCGCCGAAGGTCCGCAGGCTGTACTCGTCATTCACGCCGGGGATGGCGGTGGAGGCGGTTTCCTCCAGGCGGCTGTAGCCGGCCTTCAGGGTCAGCCGGTGGCGAGCGGTGAACTCCAGGATGCCTTCGAGCAGCAGGCGGTGGTCCAGATGGCTGGCGGAGCTGTCGTCGTGATAGGTCTGCTGTGCGCCCGCGTACGTCAGGCGGTAGGCGCTGTTGCGGTCCTCGGCAACCAGCCGCAGGCGCGGCTCCAGCGTGGTGATCCAGGAACTGGGCGCTGCGTAGGCCGCTTCGCGGTAGTTGTCGTCGTACCGCTCGCCAAGCAGCAGCGAGGGATAGAACTGCAGCCCCTGGATGTTCACAGGCTGCGGGTCGAGGGCACAGGCCGGCGCGGCGAGTAGCGCGGGCGTCAGTAGGCAGGCGGTCGTAAGCCGGTTCATGAAGCGTATCCTTGCTGGGTATGGCATCCGGGCTCTTTCCGGGACGGTGCGCTACCGCCCAGGTTGTCCGTCGGATCCCTGAGAACGAGCGATTTGCCGCTGAACTGCATGACGACAGGCAACGCAATCCCTGACCGTCAGGCTGCCGCTTCGTTTCGAGGGGGACGACAGACGGAGCGGTGGCGACATGAAATGTTGCAAGCCCTTTCGTCCGGACCACGGGCGGCTCCGCTACAGTGGTGTCCTCCCTGAACAACACTGCCCTTCATGACCCTGCTCATCGCCTTCGCCGTTCTTTCCATCCTGGTCTCGTTCCTGTGCTCCATCCTGGAGGCGGCGCTGCTTTCTCTGACCCCCAGCTACATTGCCCAGCAACGACTCACGCGGCCGAAGCTGTATGCACGGCTGAAGGCCCTCAAGGACAAGATCGACCAGCCGCTGGCCGCCATCCTGACGCTGAACACCGTGGCTCACACCGTGGGCGCCACCGGGGTGGGGGCGCAGGTCGTGGTGGTGTTCGGCGACGGCTACCTGGGCGTTGCCTCGGCCGTCATGACACTGCTGATCCTGGTGCTGTCGGAAATCCTGCCCAAGACCATCGGTGCCCGTTACTGGCCACGTCTGGCGCCCATGCTGCCGGTGCTGCTGGGTGGCATGATCCTGCTGCTCAAGCCCTTCATCTGGATGTCTGATGCCATCATGCGGCTGTTCGGCGGCAAGGAGCCGGAGCTGGATGTTCGCCAGGAGATCAAGGCCCTCGCGATGCTGGGAAGGGAGGTCGGCAAGCTCGACGAGGATGAGCAGCGGGTGATCCGCAACATTCTCGACCTGCACGAGATTCGTCTGCGCGACATCATGACCCCGCGCACGGTCTGCGAATCCGTCACGCCGGATGAGTCGATTCGCGAGCTTAAGCAGCGTGTCGAGGAAAGCCAGTTTTCCCGCTACCCGGTGATCGACGAGCACGAAAGCCCGCTGGGAGTGGTGTTCCGTTACGACGCCCTGAAGGCTGCCGACGATGAGCGACCGGTGAGCGAGATCATGAAACCGCTCAAGATCGTGCAGGAAACCATGAACGTCGAGAGCCTGATGACCGAGCTGATGCGCGAGCAGCAGCACATGTGCCTGGTGTACGACGAGTTCGGCGGTTGGCAGGGGCTGGTGACGCTGGAGGACATCCTCGAAACCATCATCGGCAAGCCGATCCTCGACGAGACTGACGACATTCCCAACATGCGCCGTTTTGCCAAGCGTCGCTGGGAGCATCGGGTCAAGTCGATCCAGGGGCGTCAGGACTGATGGGTGTCGTACACGCAAAGGCACGTGTATCAATATTTAACATAACGTGCATTATGGGTAGTTCAGGCGTGAAGAAAGCTGGGGGCCCGGGTGAACGCTTGCCGGCCCAGGGTTGCTGCTTCTTTGGCTGCGATGAAGATTCGTAACGATGAAAGCCAGGCCGATCCGATATGTGCACTCGGATCGGCGACCCGCTGCTGACCACACTTAAGATGCGTAATCACGCCGAGCGCTGAGGTTTCCGTCTCGGGCGAACGTCGCCGTCACAGTGCTTTCGCGTTTCGGCTTTCGGCAAACAGCCGACCGGAGTTCTTGTGATCCGAAGTGCTTCTCCGGCGGCTGGGCCAGCGCTCCGTGTTCGTATTCTGTCTGCCTGCTAGCGCGGTTCCCAGCGTTCAACCGGATACGCCGCACCTGGCCTGGCGCCTTGGATGCTGACGTACAGGTCTCAATCAAGATTCAATAAAATCAATTGGTTACGCGACGTATTGGCTGTACTGCCTTAGGGGAAGGATTAATCGAACGCAGGCAGCACGCGTACGAAACGCAGGCAGCACGCGTACGTCGTGGCGGCTCAAGATTTCAGGGCGTGGGGGCGGCCCTTTACCCATCTTCAATATCCGATAACAGCCAGACCCGGATATTGCATATACTGCGCGGCACCCCCGTAGTTCCCCAGGAATGATCCGCCGTGGCGTACTCCCCGCAACCCTTGTTCGAGACCTTCGATCGCTTCCATGAACTTAATTTCCTGCACCTGAGCGGCGAGCTGCCGGTGGTTCGCGAGTTTCTCCTGGGCTTCCCCGCGGAACGTCAGGCTGTCGAAGGCTACTGTGCGGCTCGGGGGTTCCTGAAGTCCTATGCGGGCAACGAGGCCACGTTCAATTCCTACCGGACCCACGTCGAGCGGTTGCTGCTCTGGTCGCTGCTGGTGGCGCACAAACCGCTGCTGGAGCTGCGCCGCCGCGATGCCGAAGCGTTCATGGAGTTCTGCCTCAATCCCCCTGCCGACTGGGTCGGTCCGGTGGTCAAGTCGCGCTTCCTGCGGGTAGGCGGCCGCAAGAAGCAGGACACCGATACCTATCTTCTGAACGAGCACTGGCGCCCCTTCAGCCTGAGTATCGCCAAGCGCGAGCGCAAGGTCGCCGAGGAATCGCTGACTCCCCTGCCCCCTCGGCCCTATCGCATGGCGCAGGGCTCGGTGGCGCAGGTGTTCGCCGTGTGCGGCAGCTTCTTCCAGCACGCCATCGACGAAGGCCTCACTGAGGTGAATCCGTTCCGCGCGGTGAAACAGAAGTCCGTCTACAAGCAGCGCAATACCCTCAACGTCGCCTCGCGCTCGCTCACTCCGTTGCAGTGGAGCTACGTGCTGGAGACTGCCGAGCAGATGGCGGCGCAGGACCCCGTGCATGAGCGCACCCTGTTCATCGTGGCCACGCTGTTTTCCATGTATCTGCGGGTGTCCGACCTGGTGGGCAGGGATGGCTGGTCGCCGACCATGGGCGACCTTCGTCGCGACAGCCGGGACAACTGGTGGTTTCATGTGGTGGGCAAAGGCAACAAGGCGGCCAGGATCAGCGTCCGGGACGAGTACATCGACACCTACCTGGTGCGCTACCGACGGCACCTGCAGCTGCCACCGCTGCCCTCGCCCCACGAAACCACGCCTCTGATCGGCACCCTCAGGGGGCGAGCCGGCCTTTCCGACCGCCATGTACGGCTGTTGCTCCAGGAGGTGTTCGATCGCGCCCTCGCGCGCATGGCCGAGGAGGGCTGGAGCGAGGATGAAATCGACCAGCTGCGCTCGGCCTCGCTGCATTGGCTGCGCCACACGGCCGCAACCTTCGACGCGCCCCACCGGGACATGAAGGACCTGCAGGCAGATCTTCGCCACAACAGCCTCAGCACCACCCAGAACGTCTACTACAACACCCTGGACGAGCAGCGGGCGCACTCGGTGAAAGGCCTCAAGCTCAAGCGCTGAAAGACGTCAGGCCCCCGCCTTGCGCAGGCGCTGGTGGTAGTCCGGCAGGTGCAGCAGGCCGTGCCGCGCGGCCGCGCGGCGCACCGCATTGCGTTCGCCGTCGAATTTCACCGTTTCGCTGATCACCTTGATGTTGCCCTCGATGCCCATGGCGCAGGCGAAACAGACCACGCCGTCCATGGGGCCATCGGCCTCGGCCAGGCCGGTGTTGGCCAGCGCGATGGTCGCGGCACTGGCGCGCAGCGCGCCGACGGCCATCTCCCGTGCGACCTCCTCACTGGTCAGACCATAGGTCTGAATGGTCTGCAGACTGACCCCCAGCATGGCGTGCTTGGCTCCCACGGTGTACGTCACGTAGCCGCTTTCCAGCACCTTGCCGCAGCCCGCGACGTCGGCAAGTAGTCCGCTCATCAACCCGGCGGTACAGGATTCGGCAGTGGTCAGCATGAGCTGGTGGCGAGTCAGAAACTCCACCACGTCCTCCAGGGTTTGCATGGTGCCCTCCGGCGGCGTGCTCCCGTAGCCATGGGATACCGGCAAGCCGCGCCAGTTCACGAGAACCGCTGGTAGGAGGCGCGAAACTAACCTGCGACCGGTCGGTCAGCCTTATGGATGGGGATCAGAGAACTACAGTTCTTTAGCGCACTTGCCGCGTGTGGCTTTTGTGCGCCTTGGCCTGACACCGGGAGGAAAAACGATGGGGAATGCAGCGGTAACCGCTCACCTAGCCGATTCGAATGTGCACGGCGCGACGATGGATCGTCCGCGACTCAGCGTCGAAAGTCTCCAGACCACTACAAAACGAATTCTGTTCGTCACCCCCGAGTTCGCCGACCTGATCAAGGTCGGTGGCCTGGGTGACGTTTCCGCCTCACTGCCTCGCGCCTTGCATGCCCTGCACGACATCCGTGTGCTGATGCCCGGCTATCCCCAAGTGCTCAACAGCGGCCACGAGGTGCGCGTGATCGCCACCCTGCCCGGCCACGCCGCGCTGCCGCCCTGCCGTATCGGCCGCATGGACCTTCCCGATGGGCTGACCCTGTACGCGGTGATCTGCCCGGAGCTCTACGAGCGCGAAGGCACCCCCTACGGCGACGACCGGGGTCGCGACTGGGACGACAACCACATCCGCTTCGCCCGCCTGGGGCTGGCCGCCGCGCAGATCGCCGCAGGCGAGCTGAACTGGGTTCCGGAACTGGTGCATGCCAATGATTGGCAGACCGCGCTGGCCCCGGCCTACATGCACTGGCAGGGGTTGCGCACGCCCTGCGTGTTCACCGTGCACAACCTGGCCTACCAGGGACTGTGCGAACTGGCCTGCTACAAGGAGCTGGGCCTGCCGGACACCGTCGCCCGCACGGACGGCATGGAGTACTACGGTCGCCTGTGCGCGCTCAAGGCCGGCCTGGTGTATGCCAGCCACATCACCACGGTCAGTCGCAACTACGCGCTGGAGATCACGACCCCGGAGTTCGGCTGTGGCCTGGAGGGCGTGCTGCGCGAACGCGAAAGCCTTGGGCGGCTGACCGGCATTCCCAACGGTATCGACGCCAGCTGGCAACCCGACAACGATCCCTTCCTGGCGCGGCCCTTCGCGTCGAGCGACTGGCTGGCCCGTGCCGAGAACACGCGCTACGTGGAAAAACTGTATGGACTCGACGCCGGGGGACCGCTGTTCGCCGTGGTGTCCCGGCTGGTGCATCAGAAAGGCATCGACCTCACCCTGGAGATCGCCGACACGCTGGTAGCGGCCGGTGGGCGGCTGGTGGTGCTCGGCCGGGGCGAGGAAGCGCTGGAACAGGCGCTGGTCGCGCTGGCGCGCCGCCACCCGGGGCGCATCGGCGTGCGCATCGGCTTCGACGAACGGGACGCTCGGCGCATCTTTGCGGGCAGCGACTTCCTGCTCATGCCGTCCCGCTACGAGCCCTGCGGGCTCAGTCAGATGTATGCGCAACGCTATGGCACGCTGCCGATCGCACGGCGTACCGGCGGATTGGTCGACACCATCGAGGACGGCGTGAACGGCTTCCTGTTCGTCGAGCAGACCGCGGACAGCTACCTGGGGGCGATTCGACGCGCCCTGCAGGTGCACGCCCACCCGCAACTGCTCGCCGCCATGCGCACCCAGGCCATGGCGGCGCCGTTGTTCTGGTCCGAGTCGGTCAGGCCCTACGACCAGCTCTATCGCAGCCTGCTGACGGAGCCGGTCGAGGCGCGGATCTGAACCATGTGGCATGCCAGGCACCATGGGGTCCGTCTGCTGGACGACGGATCAGCGCGTTTTTCCCTGTGGGCACCGGATGCCACCCAGGTTCAGGTGGAACTGGGCGATGGCAGCCGCCACGCCCTGCGTCGCGAGCCACAGGGCTGGTTCACCGGCCAGCTGGGGTGCCCGGCAGGCACGACCTACCGCTACTGGATTGATGAACGTCTGCGCGTGCCCGACCCGGCCTCACGCGGCCAGCAGGGCGATGTGGACGGCCCCAGCCGGGTCGTCGATCTCGCCGCATTCCCCTGGCAGACCACCGACTGGCAGGGGCGCCCCTGGCATGAGGCAGTGTTCTGTGAAGTGCATGCCGGCCTGCTGGGCGGTTTCGCCGGTGTCGCGAGCCACCTGCCCGCGCTGGCCGACCTGGGCATTACCGCCATCGAACTGATGCCGCTGGGCGAGTTTCCCGGCGCACGCAACTGGGGCTATGACGGCGTGCTGCCCTTCGCCCCTGAAACCAGCTATGGATCGCCCGAAGCGCTGCAGCGCCTGGTGGATCAGGCTCACAGCCTGGGGCTGATGGTATTTGTCGACGTGGTCTACAACCATTTCGGACCCGAAGGCAACTACCTCCACCAGTACGCCAGCGCTTTCTTCCGTGAGGACCAGCATACCCCCTGGGGTGCCGCCATCGATTTCCGCCGCCGGCAGGTTCGCGACTTCTTCATCGAGAACGCACTGATGTGGGTGCAGGATTACCGGATGGATGGCCTGCGGCTGGACGCCGTGCATTCCATTCCCGACCAGGACTTCCTCATCGAGCTGGCCCGGCGTGTTCGGGATGCGGTTCCGCCTGGGCGGGAAGTTCATCTGGTGGTGGAAAACGAGGGTAACAGCGTCGAACTGCTGGAAAGCGGCTACACCGCGCAGTGGAACGACGACGCCCACAATGTGCTGCATGCCCTGCTGACGGGCGAACGCGAGGGCTATTACGCCGACTTCTGCGAAGGGACCACGGAAAAGCTGGCCCGTTGTCTGGGCGAGGGCTTCGTGTTCCAGGGGGAAGCCGATCGCCGTGGGCACCGACGCGGCCAGCCAAGCGGGCACTTGCCACCGACGTCGTTCGTGCTGTTCCTGCAGAACCATGACCAGGTCGGCAATCGTGCCCTGGGCGAAAGGCTGGTGAGTCTGTGCGCGCCGCAGGCTCTGGAAGTCGCGGTGGCGCTGCAGATGCTCTGCCCGATGATCCCGCTGCTGTTCATGGGCGAGGAGCGCGGCTGCAGCGAGCCCTTCCTGTTCTTTACCGATTACCACAACGAGCTGGGGCGTGCGGTCCGCGAGGGTCGCCAGCGGGAATTCGCTGCCTTCAGCGCGTTTGCCGGCGTCCAGGTGCCCGATCCCAATGCAGCCGAGACCTTCGAGCACTCGCGCCCGGGGGAGGCCTGTGCGCATTGGCAGCAGTTCTACCGGCAGCTGCTGCAGATCCGCCACCAACAACTGGTTCCGCGTCTGCGCGGCAGTCGTGCCGGGGGCGTGCATGTGCTGCAGGACCAGGCGCTTACCGCCACCTGGCGGCTTGGCGACGGCAGCCGGTTGCGCATCGATTTCAACCTGGGGGAGCGGCCGGCTACGGCCGCTCCGTTGCCCGCCGCCGCCCGGCCGTTGTTCGACCTGCGCGTCGGCGCTGTCGACGCTTTCCGGCCGCTGTCGCTGCCGCCCTGCAGTCTGCTGGCCACCCTGGAGAATGCCCATGAGTGACAAGCGTCTGGCCGAGCTTTCCCGAGCCGTGGGACTCAACATCGAGTGGCAGGACGCTGCCAAGAAGACCCAGCACGTCACTCCCGAGGCCCAGCGGGCCCTGCTGGAGGCCATGGGGTATCCGGCGCAGACCTCGCAACAGATCGTGGAAAGCCTGGCCACGCTCCGCGATCGTCACCGCAGCCGCTGCTACGGTCCGCTGCTGACCGTCGAGCAGGGACAACCCCTCGACCTGACCGGGCGCTTCAAGGCGGGCAGCCCCTTTCGCCTGATCGAAGAGGATTCCCAGCGCCACGAAGGTCGGTTGGACGCCCATGCCCGCCTGCCTGGCTGGCACATGCCCGGTTATCACCATCTGGAAGTCGGCAACGAGCAACTGACGGTCGCGGTCTGCCCGCCCGCCTGCCCCGATGTCGCCACCCTGTCGGGTGGCCGGGACCGGCATCTGTGGGGGCTGGCCGTGCAGCTCTACGCCCTGCGCCGACAGGGCGATGGGGGCGTGGGCGATACCGAGGCGCTGGAGCACCTGGTGCGCAGCGCGGCCCAGGCTGGCGCAGACGCCATGGCACTGAGCCCGGTGCATGCCATGTTCAGCGCCCTGCCCGACCACTACAGCCCCTACTCCCCGTCCAGCCGCTTGTTCTTCAATGTCCTGCATGCCTCGCCCGGCTGCATCATGGGCGAGCACGCCCAGAGCCAGGCGCTCAAGGTCAGCGGCCTGGAGCAGGAGTTCAAGCGCCTGGAGGCCCTGGACCTGATCGACTGGCCGGCGGCGGGCACCGCTCGCCTGCGCATCCTGCACCAGCTCTACCGCAGCTTTGGTGACGGCGGCAAGGAACACCTGCTGACCCCGGACTTCGACAGCTTCTGCTCGGCAGGTGGCGAAGCGCTGCGCGACCACTGCCGCTTCGAGGCATTGCACGCCTTCCAGCTGGCCCGTGGCCAGTCTGGCGACTGGCGAGACTGGCCGGAATCCCTGCACGATCCCCGCCATGTCGAGGTGGAGCGTTTCGCCCGGGAGCACGCCGAAGAAGTGCGCTTCCACGCCTTCTGCCAGTGGCTCATCGCCCGCTGCCTGAAGCGTGCCCAGGACGCCGCCACCGGCGCCGGCATGCGCATCGGTCTGATCGCCGACCTGGCGGTGGGCGCCGAGCCCACCGGCAGTCAGGCCTGGTCGCGGCAGGCGGAGTTCCTGCCCGCGCTGGCGGTGGGCGCCCCGCCGGACCTGATCAACCGCGCCGGGCAGAACTGGGGCATCACCGCCTTTTCGCCGGAAGGCCTGCGCCAGCATGGCTTTCGCGCCTACCTGGAGATGCTGCGCGCCAACCTGGCGCATGTCGGTGGCCTGCGCATCGACCACGCCATGGGCCTGCAGCGTCTCTGGCTGATTCCCCAGGGGGCACCGCCCGAGGCCGGTGCCTACCTGGACTACCCCTGCACCGATCTGCTGCGCCTGCTCTGCCTGGAAGCCACCCGTCACCAGGCGCTGATCATTGGTGAAGACCTGGGCACCGTCCCGCCCGGTTTCAGCGAGGACCTGGCACGGCGCAATATCCTGGGCATGCGCGTGCTGTACTTCGAACAGCATCAGAAGGGCTTCCGGCCGCTGGCGCAATGGTCCGACGAAGCCCTGGCAACCAGTACGACCCACGACCTGCCGAGCATCATCGGCTGGCTGGAAGGGCGTGACATCCAGCAGCGTCTGGACAGTGGCCATATCGACGAACACCGTGCCCAGGACGATCTTGCCCAGCGCGAGGAGGACCGCCAGGCGCTCGCCGAGACGCTGCAGGCCGAGGGTCTGTTGCGCGAGGATGAGCAAAGGCCGGCCCGTTTGCTGGATGCTTGCGTGGAGTTTCTCGGCCTCACGCCGGCCCCGCTGGTGCTGCTTCCCCTGGAAGACATCCTCGGGCATCCGGAGCAACCCAACCTGCCGGGCCCCGGCGATCGCCACCCCAACTGGCGCCGGCGCTGGCCGGTCAGCGTGGACCGCCTGCTGCGCGAGCCGCAGGCGATCACGCGTCTACGCCTTCTGGACAGCAGTCGACAGGCGGCGGGTACGCAGCCATGAGTGCGCCGCGTGCCACCCTGCGACTGCAATTCCACCGGGGCTTCACCCTGGATGACGCCGCGCGCCGGGTGCCCTACTTCGCCGCGCTGGGCATCAGCCATATCTATGCCTCGCCTCTGTTCACGGCGCGCCCCGGTTCGCTGCATGGCTACGACGTGCTGGACCCGACACGCATCAGCCCGGAGCTGGGCGGCGAAGCCGCGCTGCGCCGGCTGGTGGATGCGCTGCATGCGCACGGCATGGGCCTGATCCTGGACATCGTCTCCAACCACATGGCGGTCGGCGGCGACGGCAATCCCTGGTGGCTCGACGTGCTGGAATGGGGCGAAGCCAGCCCCTATGCCAAGTTCTTCGATATCCAGTGGCGCTCCCACGACCCGCTGCTGCGCGGCCAATTGCTGGTGCCCTTCCTGCGCAGCGACTATGCGGAGGTGCTACGCGCTGGTGAGCTGGTTCTTGGCTACCAGGAGAACACCGGGCAGTTCTACGCCACCCACCATGAACACCGTTTTCCCCTCGCGCCGGCGTCCTGCGCCCGTATCCTGCGCCATGCCGGCCATGTTGGGCTGAGCGCGCTGGCGGTGCGCTTCGCCAGCCTGCCACGCGGCGAGCGGG
>NZ_JBOY01000050.1:0-51808 GCF_000647775.1 Pseudomonas sp. RL
GGGCCGGCACCGCGCCCTCGGGCTGCGCAGGGAACTGTGCCAGCTGTGCCGGGAGCCTGAGGTGCGCACGGCGTTACAGCGGGGCATCGACGCGTACCGCGTGGATGGCGAGGAAGGCTTCCAGCGCCTGCATGCGCTGCTGGAGTGCCAGCATTACCGCCTGGCCAGCTGGCGCACTGCGGCGGACGACATCAACTGGCGGCGCTTCTTCGACATCAACGAGCTGGGCGGTCTGCGGGTCGAACGCGCCGAGGTCTTCGAGGCCACCCATCGCACGCTGTTCGCGCTGATCGAGGAAGGCCTGATCGATGGCCTGCGCATCGACCATGTGGACGGCCTGGCCAATCCCCGCGCCTACTGCCGTCGGTTGCGCCGGCGCGTCGACCGCCTGCGGCCGGGGCACCACCTGCCCATTTACGTGGAGAAGATCCTGGGGGCCGGGGAATCGCTGCCGGGCGACTGGGGCGTGGACGGCACCACCGGCTACGAGTTCATGAACCAGCTGTCGCTGCTGCAGCATGACCCGGCCGGCGAGGTGCCGCTGACCAGCTTCTGGCGCGACGCCAGCGGCCGCGACCTGGACTTCGCCGCCGAGGTGGTCCAGGCCCGTCAACTGATGCTGCAGGGTTCCCTGGCCGGCGACCTGGAAACCGTGGCCCAGGGCCTGCTGCTCATCGCCCGCCAGGACCTGGCCACCCGCGACCTGACGCTGGGTTCGCTGCGCCGCGCGCTGACGGCGCTGATCATGCATTTTCCGGTGTACCGCACCTATGTCACGGTCTGTGGCCGCTCCGCCGAGGACAGGCGGTTCTTCAGCATGGCCCTGCATGGCGCGCGCCGGAGCCTGCCGGAAGCCGACTGGCCGCTGCTGGATCACCTCGATCGCTGGCTGGGCGGCCAACCGCTGCGTGAGCTGCCGCGTGGCCCGGTGCGCAAGCTGCGGCGCAAGATGCTCACCCGTTTCCAGCAACTCACCGCGCCGGCGGCGGCCAAGGCCGTGGAAGACACCGCCTGCTACCGATCGGCGCGCCTGCTGTCACGCAACGACGTCGGCTTTGATCCGCAGCATTTCTGCGCGCCGCCACAGGCGTTCCACGATGCCTGCCGCGAACGCGCCGCACGCTTTCCGGACAACCTGCTGGCCACTGCCACCCACGACCACAAGCGCGGCGAGGACACTCGCGCGCGTCTGGCGGTGCTCAGCGAACGCGCCGCCTGGTTCATCGACGAGGTCAATGTCTGGCTGCGCCTGGCCGAGCCGCTGCGTGCCGAACTCAACGGTGTGCCGGCGCCCTCCCCCGGCGACGAGCTGATGCTCTACCAGACGTTGCTGGCCAGCTGGCCGCTGGCGCTGGAGACGGACGACGAAGAGGGCCGACAGGCGTATCTGGAACGGCTATTGCGCTGGCAGGAGAAGGCCGTGCGCGAAGCCAAGCTGAGCAGCAGCTGGAGTGCGCCCAACGCGCCTTACGAAGAGGCCAGTCGGCATTTCCTGCGCCAGTTGCTGGAAGCTCCGGCGGGCGCCGAACTGCGTGAGCGTATCGCCGTGGCCGCTCGCTCCCTGGCGCCGACCGGCGCGCTGAACGGACTGGCGCAATGCCTGTTGAAGCTGACCGCCCCGGGCGTCCCCGATCTTTACCAGGGTTGCGAGTTCTGGGACTTCAGTCTGGTGGATCCGGACAACCGCCAACCGGTGGACTTCGATGCGCGCCAGGCCGCCCTCGCCCAGGCGGCCGGCCTGTCCGAACTGCTGGCCCGCTGGCCGGATGGGCACGTCAAGCAGCAACTGATTGCACGGGTCCTGGCTCTGCGCGCCCGCCTGCCTGAGCTGTTCCACGCCGGCGACTACCAGCCGCTGTCGCTGGTCGGCACCCACGCCGACCGGGCGCTGGCCTTCGCGCGCCGCCACGGCCAGGACTGGCTGGTGGTGGTGGTGCCGCGCCTGGCCGCCGACCTGCTGAACGGCCAGACCATTCCTCTGGTGCCAGGGGAACGCTGGTGCGACACCGCCGTCGAACTGCCGAAGGCACTGACCGCGACCACCCTGTCCGGCCTGTTTGCAGGTCGGATGCTGGCGCCCGAGCAGGGTCGCCTGGCCCTGAGCGATGTGCTCGGAGGGTTTCCGGTCGAGGTGCTGCATGTTCAGGAGAGCAACCATGAGTGACGAACAGCGCATACGAGAGCTGGCCTACCAGATCTGGGAGGCCGAGGGGCGTCCCGATGGAGAACAGGACCGCCACTGGACACTGGCCAGCCGGCTGGCCAGCGAGACCGTGCGTGTGGAAACCCCTACCCCCAAGGCGCGGGTCTCCCGCAGCCGGCCCCGCGCGGCAGCGGCCGAGACGGTCGAAACGCCGCCGGCGGCCCCCGGCGCGGCGCCAGCAGTAGCCGGCGGAAGAATGAACAACCGCGCTGACGACCAGACCAAGGAGGGCTCACCATGACCAGTCGCAGACCCCGTCAACACTCCCGGGTCACCGAAGGGCACCCGTTCCCGCTCGGTGCCACCTGGGATGGTCTTGGCGTCAATTTCGCCCTGTTTTCCGCCCATGCCACCAAGGTGGAACTGTGCCTGTTCGATGATTCCGGCCGGCGCGAGCTGGAACGCATCGAGCTGCCCGAATACACCAATGAAATCTGGCATGGCTACCTGCCCGACGCTCACCCGGGGCAGATCTATGGCTACCGGGTGCATGGGCCCTACGAACCAGAGGCCGGCCATCGCTTCAACCCCCACAAGCTGCTGATCGACCCCTACGCCAAGCAGTTGGTCGGTCGACTGCAATGGTCGGAGTCGCTGTTCGGCTACACCATCGGCTCGCCGGACGGCGACCTCAGTTTCGACACCCGCGACAGCGCACCCTTCGTGCCCAAGTGCAAGATCCTCGACCCGGCCTTCACTTGGGGCGACCAGCAGACGGTGCGTGTGCCCTGGGACAGCACCGTGATCTACGAAGCCCACCTGCGCGGGCTGAGCATGCGCCACCCGGCGGTGCCCGAGGAGCGGCGCGGCACCTTTGCCGGACTGACCAACCCGGAGCTGCTGCGCCATATTCGCTCCCTCGGCATTACCAGCCTGGAACTGCTCCCGGTGCACGCCTTCGTCAACGATCAGCACCTGCTGGACAAGGACCTCAACAACTACTGGGGCTACAACAGCATCGCCTTCTTCGCCCCGCACCCGGCCTACCTGGCCAGCGGTAAGGTCAACGAGTTCAAGGAGATGGTCGCGCGCCTGCATGATGCCGGCCTGGAGCTGATTCTCGACGTGGTCTACAACCACACCGCCGAAGGCAACGAGCTGGGCCCGACGCTGAGCATGCGTGGCATCGACAACGCCACCTACTACCGGCTGATGCCCGACAACCGGCGCTTCTACGTCAACGACACCGGCACCGGCAATACCCTCGACCTCAGCCATCCCTGCGTGCTGCAGATGGTCACCGACTCGCTGCGCTACTGGGCTACCGACATGCGCGTGGACGGATTCCGCTTCGACCTGGCGACCATCCTCGGCCGCCATGCACACGGCTTCGACGAGCGCCACGGCTTCCTGGTGGCCTGCCGCCAGGACCCGGCGCTGAGCAAGGTCAAGCTGATCGCCGAGCCCTGGGACTGCGGTCCCGGGGGCTACCAGGTCGGCGGTTTTCCACCCGGCTGGGTGGAGTGGAACGACAAGTTCCGCGACTGCGTGCGGGCGTTCTGGCGCGGCGATGACGGCATGCTCGCCGAGCTGGCCTGCCGGATGACCGGCTCGGG
Organism: Pseudomonas sp. RL; assembly: GCF_000647775.1. NCBI lineage: Bacteria > Pseudomonadati > Pseudomonadota > Gammaproteobacteria > Pseudomonadales > Pseudomonadaceae > Pseudomonas > Pseudomonas sp. RL. Next base: position 3,760 of record NZ_JBOY01000050.1, read on the forward strand.
CGACCTGTTCGACCAGCGCGGTCGCCGCCCCTACGCCTCGGTCAATTTCGTCACTGCCCACGACGGCTTTACCCTGCGCGATCTGGTCAGCTACGACCACAAGCACAACGAGGCCAACGACGAGGGCAATCGCGACGGCACCGACAACAACTACTCCTGGAACCATGGTTGCGAAGGCCCCACGGACGATCCGGATATCCGCACCCTGCGCCTGCGCCAGATGCGCAACATGCTGGCTACCCTCTTCCTCTCGCAAGGTACGCCGATGCTGGTAGCCGGTGACGAGTTCGGCCGCACCCAGCAGGGCAACAACAACGTCTATTGCCAGGACAACGAGCTGTCCTGGATCAACTGGGAGCTGGACGAGGAAGGCCAGCAACTGCTGGCCTTCACCCGTCGTTTGATCGCCTTGCGCCGCAGCTACCCCATCCTGCGCCGCGGGCGTTTCCTGGTGGGCAATTACAACGAGGAACTGGGCGTCAAGGACGTGGCCTGGCTGGTGCCCGACGGCAGCGAGATGGGCCAGGAAAACTGGCACGATGCGAACGCCCGCTGCATGGGCATGCTGCTGGATGGACGCGCACAACCCACCGGCATTCGCCGCAAGGGCGCCGATGTGACCCTGCTGGTGATCGTCAATGCCCATGACGACGCGGTGAACTTCCGGTTGCCCGAGGTGGCCCAGGGCGCCGGCTGGAACTGCCTGCTGGACACCAATCGGCCCGAGCTGCGGGGCGGGGAATCGCATGCCTTTCACAGCGAATTCCTGGTGACTGGCCGCTCGCTGCTGCTGCTGGAGCTGCAGCGCGAAGCGAGGTAAGCGGCGTGCAGATGCCACTGGACAGGCGGCCCCCGATGTTCTGAACCGTCCTGCGTCGCCCTAGTCGGACGCTAGAGGGGGCGGACAAACATCCGCCAGGCTCGCATTCCAGCAATCCGGAGGACCTCGTCATGAAGATTTCCGAAGTCATGACCCGCGACGTGCAGACCATCCTTCCCGAACAAAGCATCCAGGAGGCGGCCAGCCTGATGCAGCGCATCGACTGCGGCGCCCTGCTGGTGCATGAAGGCGACCGACTGGTCGGCATGCTGACCGATCGCGACATCGCCATCCGCGCGGTGGCCCAGGGCCTGTCGCCCGACACGCCGGTGCGCCAGGTGATGAGCAGTGGCATCCGCTACTGCTTCGAGGACGAGGACGTCCAGCACGTGGCCCAGAACATGGCCGATATCCAGGTGCGCCGCCTGCCGGTGCTCAACCGCGAGAAGCGGCTGATCGGCGTGGTGTCCCTGGGCAACATCGCCAGCATCCACAGCCAGCGCGCCAGCGACACGGTGCTGCGCGGCGTTGCCAAGGCGCACTGAGGCGCCCTGCCGGGCCGGGAGACTGATCATGAAGGCCGTGGTATTCCATGACGTGGGCGACATCCGCCTGGAAGAGGTAGCGGAACCGACGCTGCAGGCACCCACCGATGCCATCGTGCGGATCACGGCGTCGGCGATCTGCGGCACCGACCTGCACATGGTGCGGGGCACCATGACCGGCATGGTGCCGGGCACCATTCTCGGCCACGAAGGCGTGGGCATCGTCGAGGCGCTGGGCGCTGACGTGCGCAACCTGCAAATCGGCGACCGGGTGGTGATCGGCTCGACCATCGCCTGTGGCAACTGCGTGTACTGCCGTGCCGGCTACTACTCCCAGTGCGATGTGGCCAACCCCAACGGTCCGCAGGCCGGCACCGCTTTCTTCGGAGGGCCGAAGAGCACCGGTCCGTTCCATGGCATGCAGGCCGAAAAGGTGCGCGTGCCGTTCGCCCACGTGGGGCTGGTGAAGCTGCCCAGCAAGATCAGCGACGACCAGGCGATCCTGCTGTCGGACATCTTTCCCACCGGCTATTTCGGCGCCGAACTGGCGGAAATCAAACCGGGGGACACCGTGGCGGTGTTCGGCTGTGGCCCGGTGGGCCAGTTCGCCATTGCCAGCGCCCTGCTCCTGGGCGCCGGGCAGGTCTTTGCCATCGATCACCTGGAAGACCGTTTGCACATGGCCCGCCAGCAGGGTGCGGAGGTGATCAACTTCGACAAGGAAGACCCGGTCGCCACCCTGCGCCGGCTGACGGCCGGCATCGGCGTGGACCGCGCCATCGACGCGGTGGGCGTGGATGCCGAGCAGCCCCATCAGGCCGCACGGCACGGGGAGACCGGCCACTTCCGGGAGGAAGTCGCCAGCGTGGCGCCGCACACCCACCCTGACGGTGACAACTGGCATCCCGGCGACGCGCCCAGCCAAGTGCTGCAGTGGGCCGTGGAAGGCCTGGCCAAGGCCGGCACCTTGTCCATCATCGGTGTGTATCCGGAGCAGGCACGCAGCTTCCCCATCGGCATGGCGATGATGAAGAACCTCACCATCAAGATGGGAAACTGCCCGCACCGGCGCTACATCCCGAAACTCATCGAGCTGGTGCTGTCCGGAGCGATCGATCCGGTGCAGATCCTCACCCAGGTCAAACCCATGGGCGATGCCATTGCTGCCTTCCAGGCATTCGACCGGCGGGAAAGCGGCTGGGTGAAGGTGGAGCTGCATCCCCAGCGGCAGCAGGCACGCACGGGCGATGAGGAGCAGGTACACGGTGAGGCGCTGCTGGATGACGCCATCGAGGACTCCTTCCCGGCCAGCGATCCCCCGGCGATGACGGCGCCCAAGCGCTCCTGAGCGATGAGCGAGATACGCATCGGCATTTCCGGCTGGCGCTACGCGCCCTGGCGGGGCGACTTCTATCCCGAAGGTCTGGCGCAAAAGAACGAGCTGCACTATGCCTCGCGCACAGTGGGCAGCATCGAGATCAACGGTTCCTTCTATGCCCTGCAGACGCCCGAGCGCTACGCCGGCTGGTACGCCGACACGCCCGAGGGCTTCGTGTTCAGTGTCAAGGCACCGCGCTTCATTACCCATGTGCGACGCCTGCGCGACGTGGAAACCCCGGTGGCCAACTTCTTCGCGTCGGGGGTGCTGCGCCTGGAAGACAAGCTGGGGCCCATGCTCTGGCAGTTTCCCCCCAGCTTTCGCTTTGATGCCGGGCAGTTCGAGCACTTCCTCGATCTGCTGCCTCAGGATGCCGAGGCCGCGCGCGCCTGTGCCATGAAGTGCGACAGCACGCTGCGCCGCAAAGGTTCGCTGGAGTTCACCCGCGAGGGTCCGCTGCGCCACGCCGTGGAAATCCGCCACCGCAGTTTCGTGGTGCCGGCCTTCGTGGAGCTGCTGAGCCGCTACCGGGTCGCCCTGGTGGTGGCCGACACCGCCGGCAAATGGCCCTATCAGGAAGATGTGACCAGCGACTTCCTCTACTTGCGGCTGCATGGCGACGAAGAGCTCTATGCCAGCGGCTACAGCGACGAGGCGCTGGACCGCTGGGCCGCGCGCATTCGCTTGTGGACCCACGGCGACCAGCCCGAGGACGCCCACCTGATTGATCCGCACCGTGCGGTCGAGCGCCAGCCCCGGGATGCCTACTGCTACTTCGACAACGACATCAAGGTCCGCGCGCCCTATGACGCACGCGCCCTGCTGGAACGGCTGGGGCTGGCGGATCGACTGGAGTACGCGCCGGGCCAGTTGGAGGCGCGGTCATGAGTCCCGAATCGCTGCGCCACAGCCAGCGGCCGGCGGTGCACCGGCTGCGGCTGCTGACCGTCAATACCCACAAGGGCTTCAATGTGTTCAACCGGCGCTTCATCCTGCCGGAGCTGCGCGATGCGGTGCGCACCCTGTCCACCGAGCTGGTGTTCCTGCAGGAAGTGCATGGCACCCATCACCGTCATCCGTTGCGCTGGAAGGAGTGGCCACCGACGCCGCAGTACGAATTCCTGGCCGACAGCATGTGGCCGGAGTTCGCCTACGGGCGCAACGCGGTGTATCCGGATGGCGACCACGGCAACGCCCTGCTCTCCAAGTTTCCGATCCTGGCGTTCCACAACCATGACGTGTCCATCGGCGATCATGAAGTGCGCGGCCTGCTGCATGCCGAGTTGGACGTGCCCGGTGACCGCGAGGTGCATGCCATCTGCGTGCACCTGGGCTTGCGGGAGAGTCACCGCCGTCGCCAGTTGCGTCTGCTGTGCGGCCTGCTGGCGGAGCTGCCCGGCGACGCGGCGGTGATCGTCGCCGGGGATTTCAATGACTGGCGCCGCACGGCCGATCCGCTGCTGGCCGAGTGCGGCCTGCACGAGGTGTTCACCCGCGCCTACGGCGCGCCAGCGAAGAGCTTTCCAGCGCGCTGGCCGTTGTTGCCGCTGGATCGGGTCTATCTGCGCAATGCCAGCGGGCATGAGGCACGGGCGCTGACCCGTCGCCCCTGGTCGCATCTGTCCGACCATGCGCCGCTGTCTGTGGAGGTGCATCTATGACCGGGGTCTGGCATGGGCAGAACCAGGTGGAGCTGCTGATCAATGGCGAGGACTACTTTCCTCGGGTATTCGAGGCGATCCGCGCGGCGCGCCACGAGGTGCTGGTGGAAACCTTCATCATCTTCGAGGACCCGGTCGGCCAGGCGCTGCAACAGGCGCTGATCGAAGCGGCCGAGCGCGGCGTGCGCATCGAGGTGACCGCCGACGGCTACGGCACCGCCGACCTGGGCAAGGCCTACATCGAAGCCCTGACCCGCGTCGGCGTGCGCGTGCACCTCTTCGACCCGCGCCCGAAGATGTTCGGTATGCGCACCAACCTGTTCCGCCGGCTGCACCGCAAGATCGTGGTGGTCGATGGCGAGGTCGCCTATGTGGGGGGCATCAACTTCTGCCTGGATCACCTGCAGGAGTTCGGTCCCATGGCCAAGCAGGATTACGCCGTCGAGGTGCGCGGCCCGGTGGTGGCCGACATCCACCGCGCCGCCGTGGAGTTGCTGGCCCAGTGTGGCGTCGATACCCCGGGGGCCGGGCTGCGTCCCAGCCCCGGCAGCCAGGGGCGCAGTGCCATGCTGCTGGCGATCCGCGACAACGACGCCCACCAGGACGACATCGAGGACCAGTACATGGCGGCGATCCGCAACGCCCGCGAGCGACTGCTGGTGGCCAATGCCTACTTCTTCCCCGGCTACCGGCTGCTGCGCGAGCTGCGCAACGCCGCCCAGCGCGGCGTGCAGGTGTCGTTGATCCTGCAGGGACAACCGGACATGCGCTGGGTGTGGGTATTGGGGCGCCTGCTGTATGACTATCTGCTGCGCGACGGCGTGCAGATCTACGAGTACTGCGAGAAGCCGCTGCATGGCAAGGTGGCCCTGGCCGACCGGGAATGGAGCACGGTGGGCTCCAGCAATCTCGATCCGCTGAGCCTGTCCCTGAACCTGGAGGCCAACCTGTTCATCCGCGATCCAACCTTCAACCAGCGGTTGTTCGCCCACCTCAGCGAGCTGGCTGAGACCCGCTGCAAGCCGGTCACTCGCCAGGTGCTGCGGCGTGGCTACTGGTGGCGCGCGCCGCTGATGTTTCTGGGTTTCCACGCCGCCCGGCACTTCCCCGCCGTGCTGGGCTGGTTCCCGGCCCACCGTCCCAGGCTGACCACCGCCGCAGCGGAATCGCCGGACACGGTCGCTTGCGGGTCCGGCAAGTCATGAACAACGAGACAGTGCGCAGCGTGCCGCGCGGCCGGCGCCTGTTGCGGCGGCTGGTTACCCTGGCGCTGGTCAGCCTGCTGGCCGTGCTGCTGTTCAACCTGATTCGCCATGTGGACTGGCGTGAAGTCTGGCAGGCGTTGCGCGGCTTCAGCCTGGCAACGCTGGTCCTGGGCGTGGCGCTGGTACTGGTCAGCCATCTGCTGTTCAGCGCATTCGATCTGCTCGGGCGTACCTACACCGGGCACCAGTTGCCCACGCGGCAGGTGCTGCGGGTGGCGTTCGTCTGCTACGCCTTCAACCTGAACCTGGGGTCCTGGGTCGGCAGTGTGGCCATGCGCTACCGCCTGTACTCCCGCCTGGGCCTGGACCTGTCCACCATCACGCGGATTCTCAGCACCAGCATCATCACCAACTGGCTGGGTTACATACTGATGGCCGGCCTGGTCTTCGCGCTGGGGCTGCTGGAATTGCCGGAGCACTGGCGTCTGGGTAGCGAGGGGTTACGTATTGTCGGCGTACTGCTGCTGCTGGCCGGCGTCGCCTACCTGTTGGCCTGCCGCTTCGCCACCCATCGCACCTGGCATTGGCGCGCCCACCGCATTACCCTGCCCTCGCTGCGCTTCGCCCTGCTGCAGGCCAGCATGGGCGCCCTGAACTGGTGCCTGATGGCGTTGCTCATCACCCTGCTGCTGCCCGAGCGCGCCGGCTTTGCCACGGTGCTGGGCATTCTGCTGATCAGTGCCATCGCCGGCGTAGTCACCCACATCCCCGCCGGACTGGGCGTACTGGAAGCCATCTTTCTCGCCATGCTGCAGCACCAGATGCCGGCCAGCGCCCTGCTGGCTGCGCTGATCGGCTACCGGGCGCTGTACTTCCTGCTGCCCCTGCTGGTGGCCTGCGCGCTCTATCTGCTGCTGGAGCGCCGGGCGGGCGCACGATTCCAGGCATCGCGCTGACGCCGAAACGGCGCTAGTTCTCAGCCGGCTTGAGAACCAGGCTGCCCAGCGGCGGCAGGTCGAGGATCAGCGAATGGGCTTCGCCATGGCTGGCCTGCTCCTCGCTCTGCAGTTCGCCCCGGCTGCCGGCGCCAGAGCCAGCGTACAGCTCGTCGTCGCTGTTGAGCAGCACTGTCCAGCGGCCGGGTAGCGGCACGCCGATGCGGTAGGCGTTGCGCGGCACCGGGGTGAAGTTGTGCACCACCAGCAGGGTCGCGCCGTCCCGGTCGTGGCGCAGCCAGGCGTAGACGCTGTTGCTGTGATCGTCGCCAATCACCCAGCGAAAACCTGCGCTATTGCCGTCCAGACGGTGCAGCGCCGGCTCTTCGCGATGCAGCTGGTTGAGGGTGCGCACCAGGCTCTGCACGCCGACATGGTCGCCGTAGCGCAACAGGTACCAGTCCAGTTCCTGATCATGGTCCCACTCGCGCCACTGGCCGAACTCGCAGCCCATGAACAGCAGCTTCTTGCCCGGGTGCGTCCACATGAAGCTGAAGAACAGCCGCAGATTGGCGAATTGCTGCCAGCGGTCGCCGGGCATCTTGTCCAGCAGCGAGCGCTTGCCGTGCACCACCTCGTCGTGGGAGATGGGCAGGATGAACTGTTCGGAAAAGGCGTAGAGCAGTCCGAAGGTCAGTTCGTCGTGGTGATGTCCACGATGGATGGGGTCTTCGGCGATGTAGCGCAGGCTGTCGTGCATCCAGCCCATGTTCCACTTGTAGGCAAAGCCCAGCCCGCCTTCGCGGGTCGGCCGGCTGACCCCGGGCCAGGCAGTGGACTCCTCGGCGATCACCAGCGCGCCGGGTACCTCCAGGTTCACCACGTCGTTGAGGTGGCAGAGGAAGTCGATGGCCTCCAGGTTTTCGCGGCCGCCGTGGCGGTTGGGAATCCATTCGCCGGGCTCTCGGGAATAGTCCCGGTAGAGCATCGAGGCCACGGCGTCCACGCGCAGCCCGTCGATATGGAAAGTGCGCAGCCAGTGGAGGGCCGAGGCGAGCATGAAACCGTGCACCTCGGTGCGTCCGAGGTTGTAGATGTAGGTGTCCCAGTCGCGGTGAAAGCCCTCGAATGGGTGGGCGTATTCGTACAGCGCGGTGCCGTCGAACCGGCCCAGGCCATGGGGGTCGGTGGGGAAATGCGCCGGCACCCAGTCGAGGATCACCCCCAACCCCGCGCGGTGGCAGGCGTCCACGAAGGCGGCGAAATCCTGCGGACTGCCGTGGCGGGCGGTGGGGGCGAACAGGCCCAGCGGCTGATAGCCCCAGGAGCCGCCGAACGGGTGCTCCATGATCGGCAACAGCTCGATATGGCTGAAGCCCAGGTCCAGCACATAGGGGATCAGCTGTTCGCTCAGTTCCGCCCAGCTCAGTTGCCGACCGTCCCGTTCGCCGTGGCGCCGCCAGGAGCCGACGTGCACTTCATAGATGGCCAGTGGCTGGTCATGGGCCTGGCGCTGCGGTCGTTGTTCCACCCATTCGGCATCGTTCCAGGAATAATCCAGCGGCGCGGCCACCACCGAACCGGTGGCCGGCGGCGGCTCGCTGGTGCGCGCCAGAGGGTCGGCCTTGAGCGGCAGCAGGCCCTCCTGGCCGAGGATCTCGTACTTGTAGATCTCTCCGACGCCGAGGCGGGGAATGAACAGCTCCCACACGCCAGAGGGGTGGCGCAGGCGCATCGGATGGCGACGCCCGTCCCAGGCATTGAAGTTGCCGACCACCGACACCCGCCGCGCATTGGGCGCCCAGACGGCGAAGCGCACGCCGTCCACCTCCTCGTGCCGCGCCAGCTGGGCGCCGAACACCTCGCCCAACTGACGGTGATTGCCCTCGCTGAACAGGTAGATGTCCAGATCGCCCAGCAGCGGGCCGAAGGCGTAGGGGTCCTCGGTTTCCTGCACGCTGTCTGGCCAATGGATGCGGTAGCGGTAATCGCGGGGCGGTTCGATGCGCAGACAGAACAACCCGGGGTGGGGTTGTGCCATCTCGCCCAGCAACTCGCCGTCCGGCGGCCCGTCGCCCGTGGGGGCGCCCCGGGATGCCGCCAGCAGCTCGACACGCTGCGCGCCGGGCAGCCAGGCGCGGATGAAGGCACCGTCGCCGTCGCGGTGCGGGCCCAGAAAGGCAAACGGATTGCCGTGCTCGCCCTGCTCCAGGGCCTCGATGGCGGCACGTTCGGTGGCTCGCTGCACGGCGGGGGCCAGGTCGTTCATGGGTGCGATTTCTCCAGCAGCGGGCTGCACAGATCGACCAATCCGTGCAGCGGGACTTCCAGCCAGTCTGGCCGGTAACGCGCCTCATAGCGCAGTTCATAGGCGGCTTTTTCGATGCCGAACAAGGCCAGGGCCGCCTCTTCGCCGCCCGCTTCCTTCCAGGTGTGCGCCAGTTCGGCGGCCGCTCGCCGATAGGCGGCGAGGAAGGCCGTGCGTGACTGTTGCAGGTAGCTGTCGGCAATGGCGCGCCGGGCCCGGGCCGCTTCCTCGGAGCTGTCGCTGCCCTGGGCGTTGCGCATGGCCAGCGCGGCCGCGTAATCGAAGGAGCGCAGCACGCCGGTGACGTCCTTGTAGGGACTGTGCTTGGCACGGCGCTCCTCCAGGCTGCGCTCCGGCTCGCCCTCGAAGTCGATCAGGTAGGCGTCGCCGCCGACCACCAGCACCTGCCCCAGGTGCAGGTCGCCGTGCACGCGCATCACCAGGCCTCCCGCCACCTGGCGGGCCAGGCGCTTCACCAGGGCCTCCAGCGCGTCGCCCTGCTCGCTCAGCCAGGCGGCCTCGGTGCGCACCTCGGCCGGTAGTTGCCCGCGCTGGCTGTCCAGCACGCGCAGCGCCTCGCGCAGTTGCTCGGCGATGTCCGCCGCCCAGGTGTTGCAGAGGGCGCTGTCGGCAGCGCGGGCACCGAACGCGGGATTGTTCGAGGGGCGCGCCAGTACCCGGTGCATCTCGCCCAGGCGCCGACCCAGCATATGGGCGAAGGCGGTCAGCTCCTCCAGCGCGCCGAACTGATTTTCCTGGCTGGACAGGCCCCCGGCCAGTTCGTCACGGATGGCGCGCTCCAGGTTGTTCTGCGTCCAGTTCCAGGCGTCGCCCTGGCTGTCCAGGTAGCCCTGCAGCAGCATCAGGGTGTGCGGAGTGCCTTCGGAATCCATGCGCCGCACCTCGCCCAGCAGCGGCGCGATGTGCGGAAAGCCCTGCTCGGTCAGGTAGCCGCCCATTTCGGCCTCCGGATGGATGCCGGGACGGATACGGCGGATCACCTTGAGGACCATGCGTTCGCCGATCAGCACCGAGCTGTTGGACTGCTCGGCCGTCATCGGTTCGATGGGTTCATCCTCAATGACCTCCAGCTCCGCGAGCTTCGCAGTGCCGTGGAAGATCAGCCGGGTGTGGCGCCAGTTCATCTCGCGTTGCGCACGCAGGGCCTGCAGCACGTCGTGGGTGAAGCCAGGCAGGCTCACGGCGTCGGTGAGCAGGCCAACCCGCTGGCGCCGGCGCAGGCGTCCCAGGGCCAGGCGCTGGGCCAGGCTGGTGCCCGCCTGCCCGTCGCCGAGGAAGGCCAGCGGCAGCTGGTAGTGCGCGGGGCCGTCGTTGCCCAGCACCTCCAGCTCGCACAGCGCATAGGCTTCGCTGGTCAGCGGCTGCAGGTAGAGCAGGTGCAGGCGGCCTTGCGGGTTGCCGCCGAACCAGCGCCGTTTGGCCAGGTAGGTGGGCAGGATGTCGTTTTCCAGGGTTTCGCGCAGCGGCGGTTCGAGCAGCTCCTGCAGGTCGCGCTTGATCACCAGGGTCATCAGCTCCGGCATGCGTTCCAGCGCCGGCTGGTGCCAGGCGGGCATCTGCGTGGCCTCGGCGAGCAGGAACCAGTAGAAGCCGTAGGGCGGCAAGGTGAGGAGATAAGGCAGTTCGCCGATCGGCGGAAAGGCGCTGCCACCGAGCATCTCCACCGGCACCTTGCCATCGAACGCGGACAACTCCAGCTCGGCGGCCTGGGCGGCCCGCGACAGGTTGGCCACGCACAGGATGATCTCGTGCCTGCCATCGACGCCGGTGTATTCGCGTAGGTAGGCGAGCACGCGCCGGTTGCTGGGCGCCAGCATCTTCATCTCGCCGCGGCCGAAGGCCTTCTGCTGCTTGCGCACCGCCAGCATGCGCCGTGTCCAGTTCAGGAGCGAGTGCGGGTCGCGCAGCTGGGCTTCCACGTTGACGCTCTGATAGCCGTACAGCGGGTCCATGATCGGCGGCAGCACCAGGCTGGCCGGATCGGCGCGCGAGAAGCCACCGTTGCGGTCGCTGCTCCATTGCATCGGCGTGCGCACGCCGTCGCGGTCGCCCAGGTAGATGTTGTCGCCCATGCCGATCTCGTCGCCGTAGTACAGCGTCGGTGTGCCGGGCATGGAGAACAGCAGGCTGTGCAGCAGCTCGATGCGCCGGCGGTCGCGCTCCACCAGGGGTGCCAGGCGGCGGCGGATGCCCAGGTTCAAGCGCGCGCGGCGGTCGGCGGCGTAGACGTTCCACAGGTAGTCGCGCTCGTGGTCGGTGACCATCTCCAGGGTCAGCTCATCGTGGTTGCGCAGGAAGATTGCCCACTGGCAGTTCTCGGGAATCTCTGGCGTCTGGCGCAGGATGTCGGTGATCGGGTAGCGGTCTTCCTGGGCGATGGCCATGTACATGCGCGGCATCAGCGGGAAGTGGAAGGCCATGTGGCACTCGTCGCCCTCGCCGAAGTACGGGCGGGTGTCCTCCGGCCACTGGTTGGCCTCGGCCAACAGCATGCGGTCGGGGTAGTTGGCCTCGATCTCGGCGCGGATCTTCCTCAGGACCTCGTGGGTTTCCGGCAGGTTCTCGTTGTTGGTGCCATCGCGCTCGATCAGGTAGGGAATGGCGTCCAGACGCAGGCCGTCGATGCCCAGGTCCAGCCAGAAACGCATGATGCTCAGCACGCCACGCAGCACCATGGGATTGTCGAAGTTCAGATCCGGCTGGTGAGAGTAGAAACGGTGCCAGAAGTACTGCTTGGCCACCGGGTCCCAGGTCCAGTTGGAGGTTTCCGTGTCCAGGAAGATGATCCGCGTGCCCTGGTACTTCTGGTTGGTGTCCGACCACACGTAGAAATCGCGCATGCGCGAGCCCTTGCGCGCCAGCCGGGCGCGCTGGAACCAGGGGTGCTGGTCGGAGGTGTGGTTGATGACCAGCTCGGCGATCACCCGCAGCCCGCGACGGTGTGCCTCGTCGATGAAGCGCCGCACCGTGGCCATGTCGCCGTAGTCCGGGTGCACGGCGCGGTAGTCGGAAATGTCGTAGCCGTCGTCGCGGCGTGGCGAGGGGTAGAACGGCAGCAGCCAGATGGTGTTCACCCCCAGGCTGGCGATGTAGTCCAGGCGTTCGATCAGGCCCTGGAAGTCGCCGATGCCGTCGCCGTTGGCGTCGTGGTAGGACTTCACGTGCACCTGGTAGATGACGGCGTCCTTGTACCAGAGCGGGTCGTCGATGAAGGCCGCCGGGCGCGGCCGGGGTCGTTTCGCCATGTTCCTTGCCTCAGGTTCCGTGGGGGCGGATGCGCCAGATACCGAATGGCAGCACCCAGGGTTCGATGCGCATCCACTGGACCTTGCCGTGCCAGGTCCAGCGCTTGCCGTTCATGAGGTCCTCGCCGTCCATGCTGGCCTCGTCGGGCAGGCCGAACTCCCACAGCGGCAGCTCGAAATGCGCCTCCTGAGCGTGGTACGGATCCAGGCTGATGGCCACCAGGATGAAGTTGGAAAGGTCTTCGCTGCGCTTGCCGAAGTACAGGATGTTGTCGTTCCAGACGGTGTAGGGCGTGAAGCCCAGGTGACTCTGCAGCGCGGGATTGTTGCGGCGGATCAGGTTGAGCCGGGCGATCTCGGCCACGATGTTGCCGGGCTGGCGGTAGTTGCGCGGTTTGATCTCGTACTTCTCGGAGTGCAGGTATTCCTCCTTGCCGGGAATCGCCTCGCCCTCGCACAGCTCGAAGCCGGAATACATGCCCCACAGCCCAGAGCCCATGGTGGCCAGCGCGGCGCGGATCAGGAAACCGGGACGCCCCGAACTCTGCAGGAAGAACGGGTTGATGTCCGGCGTGTTGACGAAGAAGTTCGGCCGGTAGCAGTCGCGCCACGGGGTTTCGTTCAGCTCGCTGAAGTATTGGGCCAGCTCGCGCTTGGTGTTGCGCCAGGTGAAGTAGGTGTAGCTCTGGCTGAAGCCCAGTTTGCCGAGGCGCGCCATCATTGCCGGGCGGGTGAAGGCTTCGGACAGGAAGATCACCTCCGGATGTCGACCGCGGATATCGGCGATCAGCCATTCCCAGAACGGCAGCGGCTTGGTGTGCGGGTTGTCGACCCGGAACAGCGTCACGCCCTGCTCAACCCAGAAGGCCACCACGTCGCGCAGGGCCTGCCACAGGCCCGGCTGGGCGCCTTCGGCGTAGAAGTCGACGTTGACGATGTCCTCGTACTTCTTGGGCGGGTTTTCCGCATAGCGCAGGCTGCCGTCCGGGCGCCAGCTGAACCACTCGGGGTGTTCGCGCAGCCAGGGGTGATCCGGCGAGCACTGGATGGCGAAATCCAGAGCCACCTCCAGGCCCAGGGAGCGCGCCACGGCCACCAGTTCACGGAAATCCTCCAGGCTGCCCAGCTCGGGGTGAATGGCATCGTGGCCGCCTTCCTCGCTGCCGATGGCGTAGGGGCTGCCGGGGTCGTCCGGCGCCGCCGTCAGGCTGTTGTTGCGGCCCTTGCGGTGGGTGTGGCCGATGGGGTGGATGGGCGGGAAATACACCACGTCGAAGCCCATGGCGACGATTTCAGGCAGGCGCCCGATCACATCGCGGAACGTGCCGTGGCGTTGAGGGTCGTCGGTCACCGAGCGCGGGAACAGCTCGTACCAGCTGGCGAACTGCGCCAGGGGGCGTTCCACTTCCAGCGGATAGTCGAGGCTGCGCAGGCGGAAGGCGCGCTCGCTGGTGTCGGCCATCACCTGGCGGGTCTGGTCATCGAGCAGCAGCGCCACCCGGGCGTCCTGTTCCTCGGTCTGTTCCAGCAGCTCGCTGAGCTGGCGCAACTGCTCGGCCTGCTGGCCGTTGGCGCGGTTGATCGCGCCGCGCAGGTGGCGGCGGCCCTCCTCCAGCTCCAAGTCCAGCTGCAGGCCGGCGGCGTGTTTCTTCTGCAGTTCACTGCAGTAGGTGCCGTAGTCGTCCCACCAGGCCTCGATGGCGAACACCAGGCGGCCGGTCTCGCTCGGCAGCAGGCGCGCCTGCCAGTGATCGTTGCCCAGCAGGGTCATTGGCTGGCTGTGCCAGTCGGAGCGCTCGGCATGCCGCCAGAGCAGTTCGGCGGCCATCAGTTCGTGACCGTCGGTGAAGATCACCGCGCTGATGGTCACCGGCTGGCCGACGATGGCCTTGGCGGCAAAGCGCCCACCTTCCACCACCGGCTCGACGTTCTCGATGGCGATACGCGGTAAGGTCAGGGCTTCCTGCAGACCGACCCGGCCGCTCAGGCGCCAGGATGCAGCGAAAGGCTTGTCCAGCATCGGTGTCGTTCCCTTGCCGTCAGGTTTGGCCCCCGCTCACCCGGGGCTCTATTACCGAACCGCGATGGGTGGGAAAGTTCAGGCAGGCCGGCGGGCCGCTGCCGCCCGTATACTTCGCCCTTTCGTTCTCCGGGATGCCGTTCCATGCCCTCGCCGCTTGCTGCCCTGTACCGCCACGCCATCGACCATCAGGGCTTCGTTGCCGACCCGGCTCAGTGGCACGCCGTGGCGTTGCTCGACGACTGTATGCGGGCCCTGCACGCCGGAGAGGCGGTCGACGGCGTGTACCTCTGGGGGCCGGTGGGGCGGGGCAAGACCTGGCTGATGGATCGCTTCCAGCACGCCCTGCAGCTGCCCTCGCGCCGCCAGCATTTCCATCATTTCATGCGTTGGGTGCACCGCCGCCTGTTCCAGCTGACCGGCACTGCCGATCCGCTGCAGGGCCTGGCGGACGAACTGGCCGCCGAGGTGCGTGTGCTGTGCTTCGACGAGTTGTTCGTCAGCGACATCGGCGATGCCATCCTGCTCGGAGGCCTGTTGCAGAAACTGTTCGCCAACGGCGTGGTGCTGGTGGTCACCTCCAACCAGCCGCCCGGGCAGCTGTACGCCGACGGTTTCAACCGCGAGCGCTTCCTGCCGGCCATCAAGGCCATCGAGCGGCATATGCAGGTGGTCAGCATGGACGGCAGTCAGGATCACCGCCTGCATCCGGGCACGCCCTGCCAGCGCTATTGGGTGCGCCAGCCACAACAGCCGTCCGTCCTGCCCGGCCTGTTCTCCACCCTGGCCGGCGGAAAGTTGGCCGAGCACGCGCCGCTGGAACTCAACGGCCGCCCCCTGGAGGTGATTGCCCGCAGCAATACCACGCTCTGGGCCTCCTTCGCCGCGCTGTGCGAAGCGCCCTGGGCGTCCCAGGACTACATCGCCCTGTGCGACCGCTTCCCCGCAATCCTGCTGGGCGATGTGCCCGTGCTGGGTGGTGAGCAACGCGAGGGGCGCATCGCCCGGGGCACCGAGGATGCCAGCGAACAGGTGCAGGCCGGCGATCGCACCCTGCCCGCCCTCGCCCGCAACGACAACGCGGTGCGGCGCTTCATCGCCCTGGTGGATGAGTGCTACGACCGGGGCGTGCCGCTGTACATCGAAGCGGACGTACCGCTTGAGCAGTTGTACGAGCAAGGCTATCTGGCGTTTCCGTTCCGGCGCACCTTGAGCCGGTTGCGGGAAATGCAGCTGGAGCGCTTCGGGCGCTGACCACCTTCTTCAGCGCGGAATTTTCACCCGATCGTCATCGAAATCGCCGCGTTCGGCATCGCGGTGGCAGGCCACGCAGTTGGCGCGGCCGCCGACCGCTTCGCGGCGGAACTTGGCTTCGCTGACCTCGTCGTGCTTGTGCTCGAACCAACGCGTCTGGCTGATGCGCGGCGGCTCGCCGGCGGTCGTTGAGGGTTCCACCGGCAGGCGGTTGGCCGCCGAGGCGCGCACCAGGAAATCGAGAATCTGCTGTTCCAGCGCCGGCTCCAGCGTGGCATTGCTGCCGTAGTGCTCGTCGAGGGTGCTCATCTGCTGACGCCAGGCATCGGCCGGCAGCAGGCCCGGCACGTAGAGCATGTGGCAGGCGGCGCACTCCTCCTTCCAGACCAGCGGGGCATCGCTCGGCACCGCCAGGCGCTTGGGACGCTTGTAACGCCGGTCGTGGTCATCATCGTCATCGGCGAAGCTGTAGCCAACCAGCCCCAGGGTCAGTGTCACTCCGGCGACGGTCGCCATGCGGGCGATATTCATGGCGCGCTCCTACTTCAGGCTGTTGATCCAGGTGATGAAGTCGCCCTTCTCCTGGGCGGTGCATTCGCGGGCGAAGACATCGTCGCAGTTGCGGCGAAACCACTTCTCGACCTTCTTCGCATCGGTGAAACGCGCCGGATTGGCCACCGGTGCCAGCGGTTCGACCTTGCGATAGGCCAGCGTCTTGCCGGTCTGGCGAGGATCGTCGGTGTGGCAGGTGGTGCAACTCATGGTCTTGCCGTTGCGCTGTTCCTCCGCGTAATACAACGCCTTGCCGCGTTCGGCGGAAAAGCCGGCAAAGGCCGGGTCCTGCTGGCGCGCCTGGGCGGCGTAGCCCGGCAGCAGCGGGTGTGCGGTTTCAGCCAGCGCCGGCAGGCTCAGGCAACAGGCAAGGGCAATCCAGTGGGCTTTCATGGTGCGTTCTCCGGGAAGGGATGGGTGTGCAGCCTAGGCTCGCCACCTGAAGCGAAGCTGAACCGCTCTGGCCCGGGCATTCAGCTTCGCTTCAGGTGATGGGCTTACAAGGAGGGCAATCCATTCGTAGAGGATCGCCGCCGTGGCTGCCTTCAATCGCTTTCGCTTGTTCCACTGGTTACTGGCCGGATTTTTTATCGCCGTCTATCTGAGCGGCGACGATGCCGAACTGCTGCATATCTGGCTGGGCTACGGCCTGCTCGTGCTGCTGGTGGCGCGCCTGCTGATCGCACCGCTGCGCCTGCGCGGCTTTCCGACGCTGCTGCCGCCGAAGGCCGAGCGCCGCACGCCGAGCCTGTCCGCAGTCGGCACCTGGCTGACCTTCGGCGCCCTGGCGAGTTTCGCGCTGGCCAGCCTGATCGGCCTGGGCATGGTCGACAATGGCGACGTGCTGGCCGCCCTCCCCGGCGTGCAGCCGGATCTGTTTGGCGCCGCCAGCGATCTGAATTTCGTCGGCTGGCTCGGCGACCCCGAAGAGGTCCACGAGTTCTTCGCCAACCTGGGGCTGTGGCTGATCGGCCTGCATATCGCCTATGTCCTGCTGTTTCGCCGCAAATCCGTGGGGCCGATGCTGCGCGGCGTGGCGCCGGTGCCGAGCCCCGCGCCGGCTGGCGACTTCACGCGCCTGCAGGTCGTCGCGCGGCACAGCGAGACGGCCGATGCCTGTTCGTTCGTCCTGCGGGCGCCGGCCGAGCAGCGCGCCCGCTTCGCCGCGCAGCCGGGGCAGTTCCTCACGCTGAAGGTGCCGTGCGCTGAGCCACTGCTGCGCTGCTATTCGCTGTCGCACGACGCTGAGTTGCGCATTACGGTCAAGCGCGTCCCTGGTGGACGGGCCTCGACCTGGCTGCTCAATCACCTCAAGCCGGGCGACGTCATCGAGTCGCTGCCGCCGGCCGGGCAGTTCGTGCCGCGCAGCCTGGACGCGGATCTACTGCTGCTCGGCGCCGGCAGCGGCATCACTCCGCTGATGGCGATCCTGCGCGCGGCGCTGGCGCAGGGCAGCGGTCGGGTGTGCCTGTTCCAGGCCAACCGGGATGCCGACTCGGTGATCTTTGCCGGGGAACTGGCGGAACTGCAGCGGGCCTATCCGCAGCGGCTGGTACTGCATGCCTGGTTCGATGCCAGCCAGGGACTGCCGGATGCGCGGGCCATCGCCACGCAACTGGTCGACTGGCGCGGTGCGGACTGCTACATCTGCGGGCCCCAGGCCTTCATGGACACGGCGCGCGCCGCGCTGGAAAAGCTGGGCGTCGCCGAGGCGCGCATCCATCTGGAACGCTTTGGCGCGGTTGCGAGTTCAAAGGCGCAAGGCGGCCACAGTAGTCACTTGCGCGTGGAGCTCGACGGCAAGCGCCACGAGCTCAAGGTCGCTAGCGGCGAGGTGCTGCTGGACGCCATGGAGCAGGCGGGCCTGCAACCGCCGAGCGCCTGCCGCTCGGGCATCTGCGCCGCCTGCAAGTGCCGGGTGGTGGCCGGCAGCGTGACCATGCGCAGCAACCAGGTGCTCAGCGAGCAGCAGGTGCGCCAGGGCTGGACGCTGGCCTGCCAGGCCGAGCCGAACAGCGCCGAGCTGCAGGTGGAGTACTAAGGGGGCGAGGCCGGGCGGTGCTTCAAGGTGTCGTCCGGCCCCGCGCCGCCTCGATCGCCGCGATGTCGATCTTGTGCATGCCCATCATGGCCTCGAAGGCGCGCCTGGCGGCCGCGGGATCCGGATCGGCGATCGCGGCCGTCAGGACCCGCGGCGTGATCTGCCACGACAGTCCCCACCTGTCCTTGCACCAGCCGCAGGCACTTTCCTGGCCGCCGTTGCCGACAATCGCCTCCCACAGGCGGTCCGTTTCGGCCTGGTCATCGGTGGCGATCTGGAACGAGAACGCCTCGCTGTGGGTGAACGCCGGCCCGCCGTTCAGTCCCAGGCACGGAATGCCCGCGACAGTGAACTCGACGGTCAACACATCGCCCTGCTTGCCGGCCGGATAGTCGCCCGGGGCGTGGGTGATCGCGCCGACCGCGCTGTCCGGAAAGGTCTGCGCGTAGAACGTCGCCGCCTCCAGGGCGGTGCCGTCATACCAGAGGCAGATTCTGTTCTTGCTGTTCATCTTGGTTCTCCGCGCTAAGGGATCGAGCAATCAACTCCAGTTGCAGGGGTTGACCGGCCTCCCCTTCGGTCGTTCGCTTTTGATCTGAGGACGCAGTTCGCCTAGTATTGCGCCTACGGAATCAATGATGGAGTTCGGCATGGCCACCCTCGCAACCGTACATCCCGCCCGCGACCTCTCGAAAGAGCAAGGCGTCACCGGCCTGCGCGCGGCCCTGAACATTCTGGACAAATGGCAGGCGTCCTCGGAACAGGCCTGTCGCATCCTGCGCATCTCGCGCAGCACCTACACCCGCGCCCGGCAGCGCGACCCGGCCTGGAGCGTCGGCCTGGACACCGACCAGCTGCAACGCATCAGCATGGTGCTGAATATCCACGCTGCGCTGCGTCTGCTGTTCGACAACCCCGACAACGTCTACGGCTTCCCGGCGATGGCCAACCACAACGCCTTCTTCAACGGGCGTGCGCCGCTGGAGATCATGGCCCAGGGCGACATGATCTCCCTCTACGAAACCTACCGGCGCATCGACGCCCTGCGCGGCGCGCAATGGTGAGGCTGGACAGCCTCGCCACGGCGGCCGGCGCGCCGCTGCAAGCCTACCGGCTGGTCAATTCCAAGTTCCCGCCCATCCACCTGTTCGACGACGTGGCCGATGCCGAGGACTTCGAGGCGCTGTTCCAGCTGCAGGCGCTGACCAATCCCCGGCTGCAGAACGAGGTCGGCCGCCTGGAGCTGATCGCGCGGGAGGAAATCCCCTTCGGCATTCCCGGCTGCTCCTACGCGACGGCCCCCTTCACCCACGTCAACCCCGAAGGCTCGCGCTTCAGCGACGGCAGCTTCGGCGTGCTCTACCTGGCAGACACCCTGACCACCGCCATCGCGGAGGTGCGCTTCCACCAGGAGCGCTATTGGTCGCAGGTGCCGGGACTCAATTACGAGCGCTTCGTCTTTCGAGGCCTCACCTGTCGCTTCAACGACGCCGGCATGCAGGACGCCACCGCCATGCCGCTCTCCGATCCCATCTACGCCCCCGACGACTACAGCCACGCCCGCCAGCTGGGCCACGCGCTGAAACGCAGCGGCTGCCCCGGCTTGCGCTACCACTCGGTCCGTTCCCCCGGCAACCATTGTTGGGCGTTGCTGACGCCCAGGCCGGTCACCGCGATTCTGCAGACGGCACATTACGAGATGATCTGGAACCAGCGGATCGTCGGGGTGAATCGGCTGGCGGGGCTGGAGATGCGATAGGTGCGTTGCGTGCAGTTGCTGACCGAATTTGATTTCTGCATGGGGGCTGGGTGACCTACATCGGCATTCGCGCCGTAAGAGTCCATGGACTGTAGGAACGCCTAGTGATAGCTTCTAGCCATTATCCCAGTACAACATAAGGGAAGACATGACGTTTAAGTCGGTGAAGCGGCTGCTCTGGATAGCGGTGGCTCTTTTATCTCTTGCTGCTGTCCTCTGGCAATTGCATTTAATGGTCAATAATCCCACTGTAAGTTTTTACTCAGAAAGAGCGATCGAGTCTCTACAAAAGGAAATTGAAAAAGAGCTGGCCAAGCGTGCAACACCAGAGGGACTTAATGCAAGAATTATCCAAGCGCTCAATCCAACTCCAGCAGATTGGCTAATAATTGACGAAATTGAATATTACGCCAGCGAACAAGGCATTGTTCTCAACCCCGACGTGATCTTGCGGATCAAGGAGCG
The DNA here is from genome assembly GCF_000647775.1 of Pseudomonas sp. RL. Classification (NCBI taxonomy): domain Bacteria; kingdom Pseudomonadati; phylum Pseudomonadota; class Gammaproteobacteria; order Pseudomonadales; family Pseudomonadaceae; genus Pseudomonas; species Pseudomonas sp. RL. The sequence goes on from NZ_JBOY01000050.1 coordinate 23,969, forward strand.
CAAGGCGAAGGAACGCGGATTATTGGCTGGTTCCAAACAGTGCTGGAGTTGTATTACCACTCCTAATCAATGCCCATTGTCGGCGGCAAAACTGTGTGACGTGGCTGTTGAAATAACTCCCATTGGGGATGTGCGGACCTTGGTCAGTGAGGATGCGGACCAGATTGATATTGCGCTTGCCACTGTGGGTCTGGCTGCCACAGGGGTTGCTGTGTTTACGGGGGGGAGTACTGCCGGTGTAAAGGCAGGTGCGGGGCTGGCCAAGGCTGCTCGCAAGGCCGGAAGCATTACTCGCCCGATGACCAAACATCTAACGCAACTTGCAGACAACATGGTTGATATTGCGAAGATATCAGATGGCACCTGGAAGAATCCCCGTATGCTCACCGAAGCTGTCGATATGAAAAAACTAAACGCCTTGCAGGACTGGGTAAGCGATCTGACCAAGATGCGCAGTTCCGTGGGCACAGTTATCACCATGAAAATCCTGCATCATGCGGATACGCCAGCAGAACTGCGAGCATTGAGTCGCGCCAGCGAGGCAGTAAAGAAGAGAATGCTGGTGGCCCTGGATGTAATTGGAAAGAGCCGCCTGATCAAACTCACCATGCAGCTGAGCGATGCAGCCTTAACATTGATTGGCGCAATTCTCACCGGAGTGTTTGCCCTTATAGGGCTTTTCTGGAGCGCGGTATTTCCCGTGCTCAAGGTGGCTATTCTGAAGGCTACGGGCAGTCTGGCCGTTAGGTCAGCCGCCAAGCTCAAGCCGGCTGCAATTACTACCTCGGAAGCATGCCAGTGAAGGAGCACCCGGACGTCTCACGAAACTGGTTTATTCAGGGCGGCCAAGCCTACGCCCGCTTCCGCCCCGAGTATCCTCCTGAGCTGGCGGCTTTCCTGGCCTCCATCTCCCCCAATACCCACCTTGCCATTGATGTCGGCTGCGGCAACGGCCAGCTCACCCACCAATTGGCCGAGCATTTCACCTCCGTGACCGGCATTGACCCGAGCGCCGAGCAGATCGCCCACGCCCTCCCACGGGAAAACCTGACCTACCGCTGCGCCCCTGCCGAAGCCATGCCCCTCCCCGACCGTTGCGCAAGCCTGGTGACGGCCGCCCAGGCCGCGCACTGGTTCGACCTGCCGGCGTTCTACGCCGAAGTGCGCCGCATCGCGGTGCCCGAGGCCGTCGTGGCGTTGATCAGCTACGGCGTCCTGCATCTGGAAGGCGAGCTGGGTGCCCGCTTCGACAGGTTCTACGCGCAGGAAATTGGCCCCTACTGGCCGGAGGAACGAAAGCTGGTGGACAGCGGTTATGCCACGCTGGATTTCCCGTTCGCGCCGGTCGAATTACCCGCGCTGCAGATCCGCCTCGACTGGAACCTGGAACAGTTCCTCGGCTATCTCTCGACCTGGTCGGCGGTGCGCCGTGCCCGCGAGGCAGGAAAGGAAGACGTGTTGCAGCGCTTTGCCAGCGATATTGCGCAGCTCTGGGGCGCTGCCGAGGCGAAGTGGGAGATTTGCTGGCCCATCAATGGGCGGGTTGGGCGGGTGTAGGTATCGCCGCTACCCCTCACACCGCCCCTTCTCCTCCCGATCCCGCTCATATCGCCGACCCAGCGGAAACACCGGCAACCAGCGTTCCCGTCGGATCACCCAGCTCTCGTAGGTCGGCATCAGTTGATCGGGTGCATCCAGCGCACCGAGATGCACCTCGATCTCGTCGCCGGTGCGGGCGAACACGGAGGAACCGCAGTGGGGGCAGAAGGCCCGCCCGGCGTAGTGTCGGGTTTCGCCTGCGATGCGGACTGCGGCCTGCGGGAAGATCGCCGAGGCGCTGAACAACGCGCCGTGGTGTTTACGGCAGTCCAGGCAGTGGCACAGGCCCACCCGGTATGGTTGGCCTGTGGCCACGAGGCGGACCTTGCCGCACAAACAGCCGCCGCTGAATCGTGCAGCGTCACCCTCAGCCATTCACCACGCTCCCCCCGTTCACATGAATCACCTGCCCGCAGACGTAGGAGGCATCGTCGCTGGCCAGGTAGACGAAGGCCGGCGCCACTTCGGCGGGCTGGCCAACGCGGCTCAACGGGGTATCGGTGCCGAAGGTGGCCACCTGTTCTGCCGAGAAGGTCGAGGGAATCAGCGGGGTCCAGATCGGGCCCGGCGCCACGCCGTTCACGCGGATGCCCTTTGGCGCGAGGTTGATGGCCAGCGAGCGGGTGAAGGCGGTGATCGCGCCCTTGGTGGAGGAATAGTCCAGCAGGATCGGGTTGCCCTTGTAGGCAGTGATCGAGGTGGTGTTGATGATGGTCGCCCCGCTCTTCAGGTGCGGCAGCACGGCGCGGGTGAGCTGGTACATGCCGAAGATGTTGGTGCGGAAGGTCTTTTCCCACTGTTCCGGGCTGATGTCTTCGAGATTCTTCTGCGGGTGTTGTTCGCCGGCGTTGTTGACCAGGATGTCGATGCGCCCCCATTGCCTGAGGGTTTCCTCGACCACGGTGCGGCAGAAGTCTTCGCCCGCCACGTCGCCGGCGAAGTCGATCACCTCGCCGCCATGCTTCTCGATTTCCTGCTTGGTGACCTCGGCGTCCTGGTACTCGCTGAGGTAGAGCAGCACGATCCTCGCGCCTTCGAGGGCGAAGTGCACCGCCACCGCCCGGCCGATGCCGCTGTCGGCGCCGCTGATGATGGCGACCCGGTCCTTGAGCTTGCCGGCCGGGCGATAGGTATCGGACAGGTAGACGGGCTGCGGGGTCATCTCCTCTTCGGAGCCGGGGCGCTGGTCCTGGTGCTGGGGCGGCAGGGTTTGCTTCTGGTCGGTCATGGCGGGCTCCCCGTTTTGCAGATGTGTTTGGAAACCCGACTGGGATGGGAGCATGGGGTTCGGGGTTGGGGATGCGCGGTGGTCTGGGGCGTTGCGCGCCAGACCAGTGGTTCGGTGCCGGTTGGCGGACAAGAAAGGCGTTGTCCGCCCTACGTTCAGGTACGGGGTGGCTTGGCGCCGAGCTGTTTCCACATCTTCGGCGTGAGGGTCTGGCGGTTGGCGTAGCCGTCCCAGGGGTTGCCGTTGAGCGCGTCGAGGCGTTCGCGCAGGTTGAAAATGGTCCACTGAGCGGCGCCGTGCAGGTCATGCAGTTCGTCGCGGGCAATAGGTACCGATACCGGCAGGCCGGGGCGTGCCCGCACCGAGTAGGCGCACACGGTGCTGGAGCCGCGGTTGTTGCGCAGGTAGTCGATGAAGATCTTGCCGATGCGGTTCTTCGGGCCGGAGGTGGCGCTGAAACGGTCCGGCAACTGCTGCGCCATGAAACGCGCAAAGGCCTTGCTGAACGTCTTCACTTCGTCCCAGCCGGACTTGCGCTGCAGCGGCACGATGATGTGCAGGCCCTTGCCGCCGCTGGTCTTCAGGTAGGCGTCCAGCCCGAGTTCGTCCAGCACCGACAGGCACAGCTGGGTGGCTTCCTGCATGCTGCGCCAGGGCAGCGCCGGGTCGGGGTCCAGGTCGAGCACGAACAGATCGGGGGTTTCGATGGCGTCGTGGGTAGCGCCCCAGGTGTGCAGCTCGATGGTGCCCATCTGCACCGCGCCGATCAGCGCCTTGAGCGAGTCGATTTCCATCAGGCGCGGGTGGCCGGGGTCGAGGCTCTGGTCCAGGTGGCGGATGTTGGGAATCGATAGGCGTTCGGCGTGTTTCTGGAAAAACTGCTCGCCCTCCACGCCGTCCGGCGCACGGACCAGCGACACCGGGCGGTCATTGAGAAACGGCAGGATCCAGTGGGCGATATCGGCGTAGAAACGCGCCAGATCCTGCTTCCTGCCGCCGCTTTCCGGGTCGATGACCCGCTGCGGATTGCTGATCGGCACGCCGGCCACTACGACTTTCCCGTCGCGGCGCGGGGACAGGTTTTCCGCCGGCTGCGGGGTTTCATGGCCGATCTCCCTGGCGGGCTTGTCGCTGCGCAGGGCGATGAAACTGGCCTGGCGCACCACGCCTTCGCGGGTCCACTCGGCGAACTCCACTTCCGCCACCAGCTCCGGCTCGACCCAGTGCACATCGCGGGCATCGGCGCCGGTCGGCGGCTCGTCCAGCGGCGGAGTCGGGCGTTCCCGCTCCTTGAGTCGCGCATGCAGTTCACGCAGGCGGGTTTCGTTGAAACCGGTGCCGACGCGCCCGGCATAGCGCAGCTGGCCCTTCTCGTGCACGCCGAGCAGCAGTGCACCGAAGCCGGAGCGGCTGCCCTTGGGCTTGCTGAAACCGATGATCACGAATTCCTGGCGCAGCCGGCACTTGAGCTTGATCCACTCCGGGGTGCGCCGCGACACGTAGCTGCTGCCGGCGCGTTTGCCGATGATGCCTTCGAGTTTCAGCGCGCAGGCGCTTTCGATGATGTCCTGGGGCGCGGCGCTGAAGTCCTCGGAGAAGCGCAGCGTCGCGCTGCGGTTGTTCTCCATCACGGCCCTGAGGGCGGTGCGGCGCTGTTCCACGGGCTGCTCGCGCAGGTCTTCGCCGTTCAGGAAGGGGGCGTCGAACAGGTAGAAGATGATGTCCTTCGGCGCGTTGCGCTCGAAGGCGTTCTGCAGCGCCTGAAAATCCGGCAGACCGTTGTCGCCGAGCACCACCACTTCGCCGTCCAGCCAGGCGTCACCGCAATCGAGCGTCGCCAGCGCCTTGGCCTGCAGCGGCAGGCGCTCGGTCCAGTCATGGCCGTTGCGGGTGTACAGCCGCACGTGCCGACCCTGCTTGCGCGCCAGGATGCGGTAGCCGTCGAACTTGATCTCGTAATGCCAGTCGCCGGGCGGTGGGCGATCCACCAGGGTGGCCAGGGCCGGCTTGAGGATGTCGGGCAGCGGCACGGCAGGCCCTGCCGGGCGCTTCTTGCGCGGGGCCGGGGATTTCGCCGGCTTGCTCGGCTTGGCCGGAATGCTCGCCTCGCTGAGCACGCTGTCTGGCAGCGCTTCGACGATGTTGTACTCGTCGGCGGAGCGCGCCTGCGGGTCGCGTTCCTTGATCAGCAGCCATTGTTCCTTGTCGCCGCTACCGCGCAGATGGGTGCGCACCAGGGTCCAGTCGCCGGCGAGCTTTTCGCCCTGCAGGCTGAACTTGAGCTTGCCGCTCTGGTAGCTGGCGTGCGGATCGCCATGGGGCTGCCAGATGCCGCGGTCCCAGACGATCACATCGCCCGCGCCGTACTGCCCGGCCGGAATGCTGCCCTCGAAGCTGCCGTAGTCCAGTGGATGGTCTTCCACATGCACGGCCAGGCGCTTGTCGCGGGGGTCCAGGCTCGGACCCTTGGGCACTGCCCAGCTCTTCAGGGTGCCGTCCAGCTCCAGGCGGAAGTCGTAGTGCAGGCGCCGGGCAGCGTGCTTCTGGATAACGAAACTCAGGGCGCTCTTGCCACGCCGCTTGCGCAGGGGCTGCTCATCCGGCTCGGCGGTAATACTGAAGTCGCGCTTGCGGCGGTACTCGTCGAGTTTGCTGTTCATCGCCTCGCCTGCTGGTAATCAGTGGAACCTCTACTGGGCCTTGCGACGTCGGCGCGACGCCGCGGGTTTTTCCTCGCCGTCGTCGCCCGTTTTGCCGCTAGTTTTTTCCTTGCCCTTGGCCGCTCCACCCCGTTCGCTCAGGCTGCGCTTGAGCAGTTCGGTCAGGTCGATGACATCGGCGCTGCGCCGGGTTTCGGCTTCGCCGGGCACGGCCTCCACCTCGTGGATCTTGCCCTTGCGGGCCTTCTCCTCCACGAGATCCATGATCTGGTCCTGGAACTGGTCGCGGTAGTCGTCGGGTTGCCAGTCGCCGGCCATGTCCTCGATCAGGCGTCGAGCCATTTCCAGTTCGCTTTTCGCCAGCGAGGGTTTGGTGACTGCCGGACCGAGTTCCAGGCTGGCCAGGCTGCGCACCTCGGCGGGCCAGCGCAGTTTGACCAGGACCAGTGCGTCCTCAAGCGGCATCAGTGCCGTCAGGTACTGGCGGGTGTGCAGCACCACCCGCGCCAGGGCCACCTTGTCGCTCTGGCGCAGCGCTTCGCGCAGCAGCGCATAGACCTTCTCGCCGCGCCGTTCGGGACTGAGGTAGTACGGGGTGTCGATGTTCTGCAGCGGAATGGCGCTGCGCTCGACGAACGAGAAGATGTCGATGGTCTGCGTGGCCTCCGGATGGGCGGCGCGGATTTCTTCGTCGCTGAGCACCACGTAGCGGCCCTTTTCGTACTGCACACCCTTGACGATGTTCTCGCTGGTGATTTCCTTGCCGGTGACCTTGTTGATGCGCTTGTAGCCGACCGGGTCCATGCTGCGCTTGTCCAGCCAGTCGAAGTCGACGCCCTGCTTCGAGGTCGCGGATACCAGACCGACCGGGATATGCACCAGGCCGAAGCTGATTGCGCCTTTCCAGATTGAGCGTGGCATTGCGGATAACCTCCCCGCTCCCGGCTCCGCTGGCGGTTGACGCTAGTCCCTGTGGCGTTCGCAGCGGTCGACCAGGCGCGGCACGATGTTCAGGATGAACAGCCCCAGCAGCGTGCCCAGCAGGGCAAGGAGCGCACTCCCCAGGCCGGTGGCAATGCCGATGGCGGCGGTGAGCCAGACGCCGGCGGCGGTGGTCAGGCCCTTCACGTCGCGGTCGTTGTCGCTCTTGAGTATGGTCCCGGCACAGAGAAAGCCCACGCCGGCGACGATGCCCTGTATGACGCGGCTCATGGCGTCTTCCTCGGAGCCGCTCAGACTCGGTGCCATGACGAACAGCGCGCTGCCCACCGCGACCAGCATATGGGTGCGTATCCCGGCGGCCTTGCCATGGTGTTCGCGCTCGAAACCTAGCAGCCCGCCGAACAGCGCGGCGAGGGCAAGGCGCAACACGATGCGCGTGGCATGCTCCAGATCGGTGGTGTCGCCTAACTCATCCGCCAGGGTCTCGACGAGCACTGCCCATACGTCCATTCATCATGCCTGTCCATCATCGGGTCGGTAGCGCTTGCTGGCGCAGCGACTGCAGCGCTGGCACAGCAGGGTTTCGGATCCCAGGCGGACACGGGTTGGTTGTGTCCACAGGCAGCCGACAAGCAGGCAACGCAAGCACATGATGACCTCCAGGGCCTGGCCTCTGTTCAGGATCATGGTTTTGGACTGCCGAGACGGCGAGAGGTTTTGCGAAAGGGGTACAAAGGGACGTTGGAGAACCGCATCCGGGGCGGAAGCGTCCAGCTTCCGCCCATGGCACTCAATCAGCTACTGCTGCTGCGACCGCCGCCATGGCTTTGCTGTCCACCCTTTTTGCCTGCTTCCGAGGCGCGTTGCGGGTCATTCTTGAAGTTGCCGCCACTGGCTTGACCGCCTTTCTTGCCAGCTTCGGAGGCCCGTTGTGGATCCTCAGCGAAGTTGCCTTTACCGCCTTGATGCTGAGCCATTTTCGATGTCCTCGTGTTCAGGATTTAATGCGGGCGCTTGGCGCACCCATAGCCTCTGAAAGCGTGATTTCGCGTAAGTTCGAGGTATTTCTATAGCGATTTGTTGTTAAGAGCCTGCCCTGCGTGGCTTGCGGTAACAAGACGACTGGTCGGTTCAGCCTTGTTCCGGCGGCAGGCTGGGACTCACTTTCCAGATATCCGCCGCGTACTCGCGAATGGTGCGATCCGAGGAGAACCAGCCGGCCCTCGCGCAGTTCAGAATTGCCGAACGCCACCAGCGGTCGGGCTGGCGCCAGTATTCCTCGACCTGCAGCTGCGCCGCCCAGTAGGCGTCGAAGTCGGCGCACACCATGAAGGTGTCCTGGTGCTGCAGGCCCTGTATCAGGGCCGCATAGCGATGCGGCTCATCGGGGCTGAACACCCCGCCGCGGATGGCTTCCAGCGCCTCGCGCAGGCGCTCCGAGCCGGCGATCAGGCCTGACATGTCCAGCTCGCCGGCATGGCGGCGCAGGTTCACCTCGTCGGCGGTCATGCCGAAGATGAACATGTGTTCGCGGCCGATCTGCTCGCTCATTTCCACGTTGGCGCCATCCAGGGTGCCAATGGTCAGGGCACCGTTCAGGGCGAACTTCATGTTGCTGGTGCCGGAGGCCTCCATGCCGGCGGTGGAGATCTGCTCGGACAGGTCGGCGGCGGGGATGATGATTTCCGCCAGGCTGACGTTGTAGTTGGGCAGGAACACCACCTTGAGCTGCCCGCGCAGCGTGGGGTCGTTGTTGATGGTACGGGCGATATCGTTGGCCAGCTTGATGATCAGCTTGGCCTGGTAGTAGCTGGCCGCCGCCTTGCCGGCGAAGATTTTCACCCGCGGCACCCAGTCCACCGTCGGGTCGTTGCGGATCGCCTGGTAGAGCGCCACGCAGTGCAGCAGATTGAGCAGTTGGCGCTTGTACTCGTGGATGCGCTTGACCTGCACATCGAAGATCGCCCGGGTATCCAGGTTGATGCCCAGCCATTCCTTGACCAGTCGCGCCAGGGCAGCCTTGTTGCCTTGGCGCATGGCCATGAACTGCTTGCGAAACCCGCTCTTCTCGGCCCAGGCCTCCAGGTCGCGCAGCCGTTGTTCGGGCGCATCCAGTACCGATTCGCCGAGACGCTCGACCAGCAGGCCGGTCAGGGCCGGGTTGGCCTGGTACAGCCAGCGCCGGAAGGTGACGCCATTGGTCTTGTTGTTGATGCGCTCCGGGTACAGCCCGTGCAGCTCGCGGAACACGGTCTGGCGCATCAGGTCGGTGTGCAGCGCCGATACGCCATTGATGCTGTGGCTGCCGAGAAAGGCCAGGTTGCCCATGCGCACCCGGCGTCCCTGGTCTTCCTCGATCAGCGACACGGCGCGCAGCAGGCCGAAATCATGGATGTCCCTGGCGCGCAGCGCGTCGATGTGCTCCGCGTTGATCAGGTAGATGATCTGCATGTGGCGCGGCAGCAGTCGCTCCATCAGCGACACCGGCCAGGATTCCAGCGCCTCGGGCAACAGCGTGTGGTTGGTGTAGGACAGGGTCGCCACGGTCAAGCGCCAGGCCTCGGCCCATTCAACGCCGTGCTCGTCCACCAGCAGGCGCATCAGCTCGGCCACGGCGATGGCCGGGTGGGTGTCGTTGAGCTGAATGGCCACCATGTCCGGCAGGCGTTCCAGCGGGTAGTGGCTGAGGTGGCGGCCCAGCAGGTCCTGCAGCGAGGCGGAGACGAAGAAGTACTCCTGGCGCAGGCGCAGCTCCTGGCCGGCCTCGGTGACATCGGCCGGATACAGCACCCGGGAAATGCTGTCCGCCTTGACCGCTTCGGCCACCGCCCCCAGGTGGTCGCCGGCGTTGAAGCGCTCCAGCTGCAGGTAACGCTCGGCGCGCGAACGCCACAGGCGCAAGGTATTCACGCTGTGGCGTCGCCAGCCGATGATCGGCGTGTCGTAGGCAATCGCCCGAACGGTGTCGTTGGGCAACCACACCTGGCGGCTGTTGCCGTTGTCGCCGGTGCTCATCACGCTGCCGCCGAAGCCCACCGTGTAGCTGACCTCGGAGCGCTCGAATTCCCACGGGTTGCCGAACTCCAGCCAGGTTTCCGTGTGCTCGTGTTGCCAGCCATCGATGAGTACCTGGCGGAACAGCCCGTGCTCGTAGCGGATGCCGTAGCCGTGGGCCGCCACGCCCAGAGTGGCCATGCTTTCCATGAAACAGGCAGCCAATCGGCCCAGGCCGCCGTTGCCTAGCGCGGCATCCGGTTCCAGTTCGCGGATCTCCTCGAAGTCCACCCCCAGGTCGTGCAGTGCCGCACGGGCCGTGTCCAGCAGGCCCAGGTTGCTCAGGTTGTCGACCAGCAGGCGACCGATGAGAAATTCCAGCGACAGGTAATAGACGCGCTTCTCCTCGCTGCGGTCGATCTGCAACGCCGCGTCTTCCCAGCGGTCGATGATGTGGTCGCGCGCCGCCAGCGCGGTGGCTTCGAACCAGTCATGGGGGCACGCCGAGGTGATGTCCTTGCCGGTGGCGTACTTGAGCTTGTCGAGGATGCGCGCGCGAAAGGCCTCCACACCTTCGCTGGGCTGGTCGGCGGGCTGGGACATGGTGCGTTCCTCGCTGCGAATCGGGATGGACTGTCATTCTGAAAGCCGATGCGGGCTGACGGTTCCCGCCCCGCCTGTCCGGCCGGGCAAACCGAGGGCGCGGAGAGGGGATCGAAGGGGTTTGTTCCTGGAGTCACCACCATGCCTCGTGGCAGTAAAGACAAGTACACAGCCAAACAGGAGCGCAAGGCCGAGCACATCGAGGACAGCTACAAGGCCAAGGGCGTTTCCGAGGATGAAGCCGAGGCCCGCGCCTGGGCGACAGTCAACAAGCAGTCCGGCGGCGGCGAGCGCGCCGGTGGCTCCGGACGCAGGAAGAGCGCTGCGGCCAAGGCCGATGATCGTGAGGAATCGGCCCGGCGGGCCGTGGCCACCCGGCGTGGCGTACCCCGTGCCCGCTCGGCGCCTGAGCGGCAGGAGAAGACCCGCGCTCAGCTGATGGAGGAAGCGCGGGCCAAGGACATTCGCGGGCGTTCGACAATGCGCAAGGCTGAGCTGATCGAGGCGCTGAAGCAGACGGGTTAGCTGCGTACCGCCCCGGTGGCCAGCGCGATCTTGCGCCGCGCGGTCGCCGCTTCGCGTTGCAGGAAGGAACCCGAGGCGACGGCGGACAGCAGGATCATCACATCCCCCAGCAACTCGGACATTTCCTCGAAGAACACATGGTGCGGGATGCTGCCCAGCACCTGTTTCTCGAACACATCGCCCAGCAGCAGGAAGCCCAGCCCGCTCAGCAGCAGCAGGCCGGCGCGCGAGCGGGCGAAGTCCAGGCCACAGCGCAACTGCGCGCGAAAGCCGGCGAACAGCGCGCACAGGCACAACAGGATCAGCCCGATCCCCAGCGAGAGGTTGCGGCCGCTACCCGAGCCCAGCAGGATCAGCAGATCCGGAATATCCAGGGTTTCGACGTCGACTTCGCGCAGTACGAAGCCATAGCACAGCAAGGCGCAGAACAGGACCACCAGGCGTCCCGTGCCCTTCTCCCAGATCGCTGTAGCGAGAAACATCAGGCAGGACAGCGCCAGCAGGACGGCCTGCAGGGTTTCCAGGATGCCATTCTCGGCGTAGACATTGACGTTGCCTTCCACGAACAGCGAATAGGTGGCCAGGGCGCCAAAGCCGAGCCAGGCGCCCAGGATAGCCGACACGACTGTCTTCTCATCGAACCTTCTATCGAACATCGCATACCTCATGACTACCCGGGGGAGTACCTGCCCGGATTGGGCCGGTCACTATACTTACAAGGCTTCTGTAGACAATGGACTCGAAATGCTAAGGTGTGTTGCATTTTTGTCTCTTATTGAACCGTCATGAGCAATCTCAGCGATCTCGAACTCTTCGCCCTCACAGTCAAGCACGGGGGATTCAGCGCCGCCTCGCGAGCCGCAGGCATCGAGAAGTCGCGCCTGAGCCGCCGGGTAACGGCCCTGGAAAAACAGCTGGGCGTAGCGCTGCTCCACCGCACCACCCGCACGGTGGTGCTCACCGAGGCGGGCCAGCATTTCCACCGACACTGCCAGGCGACCCTGGAAAGCCTGCGCGCGACCTACGAATGCCTGGCCGAGCTGCAGGCCGAGCCTGCTGGCGTCGTGCGCATCAGTGCGCCGCTGCTGCTCGCCGAAAGTTATCTGGCGCACGTAGTGCCGGAGTACCTGCGTGCACACCCCAAGGTTTCGGTGGTGATCGAGGCCGGTGACAGCGATGTGGATCTGTTCGCCGACCGGGTCGATATCGCTCTACGCGTCATTACGCCAGGCAAGGACAGTGAGCCGAGTGGCGTGGTCATTCGCGAGCTGGGACGGTCCTCGCCGATCCTGGTGGCCAGCCCGGATTTCCTGGCCCGCCATGGAACGCCCCGGTCGATCGACGAGCTGAGCGGGCTGCCCTCCATTTGCCGTCCGGAGGAAGTGTCCCAGGGTTCCGGTTACTGGGAGCTGTTTCGTGAGCGCGCAGTACCGGTGGTGGTTCGCCACAATCCGGCGCTAGTAACCCGGAACATCCGGGTGCAACTGGAGGCAGCGATTCACGGCACCGGGGTCGCTCTGCTCCACGGCACCCTGCTCAAGGCCACCCTTCGCGAGGGCCTGCTGGCACGTGTCCTTCCCGAGTGGAACGGCCGAACCAGTGCGCTGGGACTTGCCTACCCGAGCCCGCGCGGCATGCTGCCTTCGGTGCGCAGCCTGATCGACTTCATTCTGCTCACTCTGCCGGGAGTTCTGGATCAGGATTTCTATGCCGAGGCGGGGCGCGGGCGTTAGGTCGCGTTATCGGTCAGCGCCATCTGCAACCCCATCGCGCAGGCTGTTATCCGGGCTCTCCATCCGCGGGGGCCTGATGGGGACCCTCTAGGGGCGGCTTTACCCCGGCAGGCGGCACCTGCCTGGGCAGCCGCGGCCGTTGCTCAACCGCCAGCCCGCCAAACGACACCGTGGCATCCACATAACGCAGTGCCGACTTCATGTCCTTCCAGCCGACATACTGCATCAGCGCCTTCAGGTCCCAGCCGCTGCCGGCGGCCCAGGTGGCGAAGCCGCGACGCAGCGAGTGGCTGCTATACGCTTCGGCCGGAATGCCGGCCTGCTCCAGGATGCGCCGCAGCAAGGCGATCAGGCTGTTGGGGTTGAGTCCCTCTCCGGCCAGACGCCCCCAGCGGTCGATGCGTCGGAATACCGAGCCGCTGGTCAGCCCGGCGGTACCGATCCAGTCCAGGTAGGCCTGTACCGGGCAGAGCCGGCGCAAGGCCGGCGCCTGATGCGTCACGCCCAGATTGTCTCTGTCGCCCTTGCTGCGCGGCAGGTATAGGGTCATGCCAGAGCCGGCCACCGCCTGGACGTGCTCCACCTGTAGGCGGCACAACTCATCGCTGCGAAAGCCCCGCCAGAAGCCCAGCAACAGCAGCGCGCGATCCCGGCGGGCGCGCAACAGGGCCGCTCGGTTTCCATCCTGAAGGGCCTCTTCTGCCTGGCGTTCCAGATCGTCAGCCACCTGCTGCAACTGTTGCAGCTGCAGCGGCGCAGCCTGCTTTTCCCGGGCTGGATGCAGGCTGCGGATGCCTTTCAGTACCTGGCGTACCAGCGGCGCCTTGGTGGGATCGGGAAAGCCCTGGGTGACATGCCACTGCGACAAGGCCGCCAGACGCAGCTTGAGGGTGTTGAGCGCAAGCGTTCCGGCATGCTCGGCCAGGTAGCGGGCCACGCTGTCACTGGTCGCGGGCAGGAAGCCACCCCAGCTCACCTCGAAGTGCTCAATGGCGGCCTGGTAACTGCGCCGGGTGTTCTCCCGGGTGCCGGCCTGCAGATAGCGCTCGACCTCGCTCATGTCCTCTCCCCTGTACCGCTGTGAGGTCAGCTGTGCCTGAGAACGGCCCTGACCTGTGATAAGCCTCCATTATCTTATCTTTATTCTAGGCTGCATGTTGCGCAGAATATAGCCATACTGGTATGTATTTACGTAATACGTATAAACGCTACGAAATAATAGGAGCACACATGGCACGCAGCGGCATCAACAGGGCACTGGTGCAGAAGGCAAGGGATGCACTGCTCGCCCGTGGCGAGCACCCCAGCATCGACGCCATCCGCGTCGAGCTCGGCAATACCGGGTCCAAGAGCACCATCCACCGTTGCCTCAAGGAGCTGGAGGGTCGGGGGTTGACCATCCAGACCGAGCCTGGCACGCCGATCAGCGAGCGGCTCGGACAACTCGTGGCGCGTCTGGCCGAGGCGCTGGAAGAGGAAGCCGCCGAGGGCGTGGCCGAGGAGCGCGCCGAGCTGGCCCGCGACCGCCTGGAATGGCAGCAGCGCCTGCAGGACAGCGAGGCGCGGGTCAGTCAAGTGCAGGCGCAGCACGGCGAGTTGGCCAGCCGTCTCGCCGAGCAGGGCCAGGTAAACAATCAGCTGCGCGACCAGTTGCAACAACGCGAACTGGAGTTGGCGCGCGCCCTGCAGGCCACCCAGGACCTGCAGACGCGCCTGGAGGACCGCGACGGCCAGATCCGCTCGCTGGAAGAAAAGCATCAGCACGCACGGGATGCGCTGGAGCACTATCGCCAGGCCAGCCGTGAACAGCGTGAGCAGGACCAGCGCCGGCATGAAACCCAACTGCAGCAGCTGCAGATGGAGCTGCGTCAGGCGCAGCAGAGCCTGCTGGTCAAACAGGACGAGCTGACTCGCCTGCACCGGGACAATGAGCGGCTGCTTACCGAGTCTGCGCAACTGCGGCGTGAGCAGGAGCGCCTGTCTGCGGAGTTGCCTGCCCTGCAAGAGCGCCTTGCCCAGGCCGGAACCTCCGTGCAGGTGCTACAGGTGCGCCTGGAGACTGCGCAACAGGAGGTGGAGAAGTTGGGGGTCGCGCGCATGGAAGACGCCGAGCGTTTGCGGCAGGCGCACGTGGAACTGTCTCGCCGAACGGCAACTACACCGGACCTGTACCGGGCTTTGGCGCTACGCCCAGACGACTGCCGCCCCCTGCTGGAGGCGGTCCTGCCACTGGCCACGGATGCGGGCCAGCGTCTGCAGCAGGCATTTCCCAGCGATGCCGAACGCCTGCGCACGGAGCGCGAAACCGAGTTGCATCTGAAAGAGCGCCTTGAAGCCCTGCTGCCCTGCCAGGCGGAAGGCAGCCAGCGGGCGGTCTGGCTGGTAGACGGCTGCGTGGGTGCCGCCTTGCATGGCGGCGCCTTCAGCATCGCGCTGTTGCGTGATGGCAAGCCCGTGCTGGCACTGGTCATGGCGCCGAGCGACGAACAGGGGCAGGCCGATTGCATCGCCTGGGCGTCTGGGCTGGAGGGCTTGCTGCGTAACGGTACTCCGGTGACCTCTGCCCTGCCTCGCCTGCGGCTGGATAAGGGCGCGCAGGTGCTTTCAGATCGGGCGGACGAGCGGCTGCGGCAATGGAGTGCGCCGGCGGAGCTGATGCTGGTGCCGCATCCCGCCTACCGCCTGGCGCGCGTTGCCGCCGGTGACGGGGTATGCGCCTTGGGCAGCCAGAGCGTGCCGCAACGAAGCCTGCGCGCCGCGCTGGCTCTGCTCAAGGCGGCTGGAGGCGTGCTGTTGGACCCCCGCGGGCAATTGATCGAGCCAGGGCGCGAATCCCTGGACGGCTTCTGGGCCGGCGCCTCCAGTGCCTGCGCCCTGCTGGTGGAGCGCAGCCGGCAGGTGCGGCTGCGCTGACGGTTCACGAGGCTTTCTTGAGCCCCTTTTTCATGCTTTCCATCTCCAGTCCGAGTTCTTCGAGGCGCGATTTGCCCAGCAGCTTGGTCGCTTCGGGGAAGAGTTCCCCCTCTTCTTCCTCGATGTGGTGTTCGAGCAGTTCCTTGAGAACCTTCACCCGGCCGGTGAACGGAAGGCTTGCCGGGTCGGTCTGCAACAGGTCCGGCAGCACCAGCGCCTCGACGGTCCGATGCTCCTCGCGGGCCTCGGCATCCATGATGGCGGCATCCTTGCCGCCTGCCTGCTTGTAGGCGGGATAGAAAAGCTGCTCCTCCAGCTGGGTGTGGATGGACAGCTCCAGTTCGATCTTGTGCAGCAGCTCCTGACGGGTCTTCACCGCCCGTTCGGTGGTCGCACTCAGCTGTTCCAGCAGCTTGCGCACGGTTTCATGGTCTTGTTTGAGCAGCTCGATGGCATTCATTCGGTCTCTCCACGTCATATCACCCTCACGGTAGGGAGCAGACCGCCAGGCCACGCCAGCGGTTCGTGTACCGGGATGGATGGCTGCCTCCCGGCCCGGTCTCATGAACCTATCGGTCCCAGGGTCGTCAATCAGTCATCCGTGCTGCGAGGTCAGATCATGCTGAACACGCTGCCCCGACTGCTGCACGCTCCAGCAGGTGCCTGGCTGGATATTCGCAAAAGGGCTGATCGTCACCCGTGGGGGTTCGCGCCCGTCCTGCTCGGACTAGCGCTGTTGCCGGCAATCTGCACCTATATCGGTGCGGTCAAGGTCGGCTGGAGCTTCTTCGGCGAGAACCATGTTCGCTACCTGGACCCGCGCAGCGGATTCAACCTGGCGCTGATGTGCTATCTGGCCTTCCTGTGCGGTGTTCTGGTGATGGCAGTGCTGACCCGCTGGGTGCTGTACCGCACGGCGTCGCGTCCGACGCTGCCGGAAAGCCTGACCTTCAACACCGTCGTGGCCGTACCCCTGATGCTGGGAGGCCTGGCTGCCCTGCATCCGGAACGCTGGCTGTTGCTGATCGTGGCGGTACTGACCAGCGGCGCATCCACGTTCCTGCTATTCGTCGGGGTGCCGGTCTTCATGCGCATGACGCGGCGGGAGTCCCTGTTCTACACCGCCTGCCTTCTCGGTTTCGGCTTCCTGGCGCTGCTGACCACGGCCTTCATGTTCCTGGAGTTCTGGCTGGAGACCTTCATGACCAGTGAGTACCGGACGGAGCCGGCGCTCCCTCTCGACGATTCCATGACCCCATCGCAGGAGAACGCACCATGAAACACCCTTGGTTGCCCGTTGCCGGGCTTTCCTTGTTGCTTACCGCTGCGTCGGCCTGGGCGGATATGAGAGCACAGGACTTCGTCGACAAGGCGTCGGCTGCCGGCATGGCGGAGATCGAAGCTGCCCGTTTGGCCCTGGAGGAAAGCCGTTCCGCGGAGGTAAAGCGCTTCGCCGAGCGGATGATCAAGGATCACACGGCAGCCAACGAGGACCTCAAGGCCCTGGCCAGCCGCAAGCAGCTCGAGGTTGCCGACGCTCCCGATGCCATGGACAAGGCAAAGACCATGCTCCTTGAATTGCGTGAGGGCGAGAACTTCGATGACGCCTACGCCCGGAACCAGGTCAATGCCCATGAGCAAGTGGTCGAGCTGTTCCGAGAAGCGTCGCAGAGCCTCGACGACCGGGAGCTGCAGGCGTTCGCCAAGGAAAAACTGCCCGCGCTGGAGGAGCACCTGGAAATGGCCCGCAAGCTGGCCAGTGACCAATAAGCCCGACCTCCCGCTGGAAACCAGGCGCTGCGTGGGCTGCAGCCGGTCGCTCGGGCCTGGGGAGGCTCAGTCCCCTGCTACAGTGAATGAGTCACTGCTGAATCACAGAGGGACGGCAACATGTCAAAACAAGAAAGCCCTATCGATTACCTGATCGAAGTGCTCTCCAAGGACTACCGGATCACCCGCGAACTCCGACCGGATGCTTCACTGGTCCTGACGCTTCATCGGCGCTCCGACGACCTCCAGGTGCTGCGTCGGGTGGTGACGGCGCAGGAGCAACGCAATCCCGTGCTCATCAACGATGTGCTGGAGCGCGTTCGCCGCGACCTGCTTGCTCACCAGGGTCCCCTGCAGAAAAGCCATATCGGCTACTTCCACAAACGCCTCCAGTTGCCCTACTTCTGATCACCGGAACGGGGCGGTGTGCCGCCCCCATCCGGCCCTTCCTTGGAATCATTCGCCGTCGCGCTTGCCCAACGAGCAGTGTCCGTTAGGAGCGGGACATGCCGCGATCTCCCGAAGCGCCAGAGGATGACTTCAGACCCCGCGATCATCCCGTCGAGGATGACATCGCCTTCCAGCGCAAGGCCTGGAAAGTGGAGCGGGTCGGCTGGGCGTGCCTGCTGGTTCTGGTCGTGCTCGCCCTGCTGGGGTTGTTTTCCAATGGTCCCTTGAGCGACCGACGCCTGACAACGCCCGACGGCACCCTGCAGGTCGATGACCAGCGCTTTCTCCGCCAGGGCGGACGCAGTCCCCTGCGACTTGCCCTGCAGGGCGAGCCGGGCGCCACACTGCAGGTCGTGCTGGAGGCGCCGTTCCTGGATACCCACCGGATCGAGGCGCTTGAACCGCACCCGCTGGAATCGGGTAGCGCACAAGGTGGGCTGCGCCTGGCGGTGCGCGCTGACCGGGACGGCCGCGCAACCCTGCACTTCAGCCTGCGACCGGACCGGACGGGAGCGACCCACCTGACGATACGGTTCGGCGAGCACCGACTGCGGCTCTGGCAGTTCATCTATCCCTGAAGGAGGTGACCATGGACGTGGTGCTGCGTGCGGCATCCCTCTATTTCGCCCTGATGGTGCTGTTTCGCCTGGCGGGGCGCCGCTCGCTGGCGGAGATCACCCCGTTCGACCTGATCCTGCTGCTGGTGATTGGCGAAGCCACCCAGGAAGCCCTACTGGGCGATGACCATTCCTTTTCCAACAGCCTGCTGGCGATCTGCACGCTGGTGGTTCTCGACGTCGGGCTGTCGATGCTCAAGCTGCGCAGCAAGGGGACTCAGCGATGGCTGGATGGCACGCCGACGCTGCTGGTCGAACATGGTCGCCCGCTCAGGGCGCGCATGGTGGAGGCGCGCCTCCAGGATGAGGACATTCTTCAGGCGGCCCGACAGGGCCTGGGACTGGAGCACATGGAGCAGATCAAGTACGCGATCCTCGAACCCAACGGGAAGATCTCGATCATCCCCTATTCGTAGGGGTGGCAATGCCACCACCCCCTCGTCAGACGCTCAGCCGTTGGCCCGCGCCGCGTTGCGCAGGGCGCGCACTTCGTCATGGTTGCGCAGCACGCCTTCATACTGGCGTTGCACAATGGCCCTGACGTCTTCCGGCAGTCCCTTTTCCAGGGCCTTCTGGTAGCTGCGCTTGGCGACATCCTCACCGCGCTCGCACTCGTTGAGGATCGACTCGTCATCCTTGCCGGTGATCAGCGACTTCAGATCGACCCAGCGACGGTGCAGATCGCCGCCAACGCTGGTGTCGGTTTCCGGGTTGCCGCCGCGCTGGCGGACCAGTTGCTGCAGCTCCGCCGCGGCCTCAGCGCACTGCTGCGCACGGGTATGGAACAGGCTCTTGAGCTCGGGGCGGCGGACATCCTCGGCACAGGTACGAAAGCCGGCCTCGCCGTCCTTGCAGGTTTCAATCAAGTCATTGAGTACGGAAACGGTCTGCTTGTTATCGGTCATGGTGCCTCCTGGGAAGTACGTTGCCCTTTCCCTGACTGCTCGCGCGGCCGGCGGGTTCTATGCCCGGGATCACCGGTCAGTCACGTACCAGACGCAGGCGCTCGCCCACCACCATCTCGGTGATCCAGTTGACCAGGATGTTGGTGTACGACTCCTGCGCGACCCTATCGCTGAGCGAATGGTCGGCGGAATCGATGATCCGGTGGCTCAGGGAATGCGCCTGGCGGAAGGCGGTGCGATAACTCATCAGGGTCGCGTGGGGCACGTGTTCGTCATGCTCGGATTCAACTAACAGCACATCGCCGCGAAACTCGGCGCAGGCTCGCAGCGCCCGGTTGTCCGCCACCGGTATCGGATGGCTGCGGTAGTGGGCCAGGTCGGCCTTGTCCAACTGCCGCTTGGGTGTTCCCCACTGGGCGTCCCGGTAGATGGCCGGCACGCGCAAGGCCAGCCATTTGACCGGACGCAGGCTGGTGAGGATGGTCGCCAGGTAGCCGCCATAACTGGTGCCCACCACGGCGATGGCATCGGTGTCGATCGCCGGGTGACCGCGCAGGCGGTCGTAGGCGGCCACCAGGTCGCGCAGATTGTCTTCCCGCGACACCTGGCACAGGCGCGCCTCGGCACTGGCGTGGCCGCGCAGGTCAAAGGTCAGGCAGATGCAGCCGAGCCCGGCGATGCCCTTGGCGCGCGCCAGGTCGCGCTGCTGGCTACCGCCCCAGCCGTGCACGAACAGAACGCCTGGCACATGGGTGCGTGGGGTGAGGAATGTCCCTTCCATGAACTCCTGCTCCACCTGGATCTGGATCGTCTCACTTCGGGCCGTCATAGGGTTCCACCATGGCGTACTTGAGCAAAAAACCCACTTCAGCGTCCTTGCCACGGAAGATCACCGTGGCGTTGGCGGGCAACGGTTTATCCTCGAAACGCTCGAAAGACGAGGCGCGCACTGCACGCAGTCGCGGGTTGTCGATGAAGGCTTGCAGGGCGGCCACCTCGGCGCTGGTGGCGCCGCCGATGCGCCAGGATTGCTCGAGTATCCCGGCGCGCATCTGACCCTGCAGGTCGAGGCCTTGCACCGTGTCGTAGTTGCGCCGCGACGCGAAGAAACCGGGCAGCAAGGCATCCGCCGCTGCATCGAAGCAGCGGGCCTGGGCGATGGCCAGGCGCACGGGGTCGGCCAGGTCCAGCGTAAGCAGCGCGTCGTAATCGCCCTGCACCACCACCAGGTCGGAGCCGCCATAGGCAAGCTCCCCGGCATGGTCCGGCGTCACGTGCTGGGTGCCGAAGTAGCTTAGCAGCCGGCCATCAATGGATAACTGACCGACACTGAAGGTCTGGCATTCGGCCAGGTCCTGCTCGAAGACCACCCCGCCTTCCAGCATCGCGTCTCCATTTGGCTCGCCGAACCAGGCGTGCAGCTCATCCATAGCGGAGATTTGCCACTGTTCCCGGCCGCCGCTGGCCCGCGCCGCCTTGACGCGTACGGTGCCGTGCGGCAGTAGCTGGCGCACAGCCACTTCGGCATCGTCCCGGGAAAACACGCTGAACCCCGGCAGCGCGCACTCGTGCACTCGGGTTGCAAAAGCCTCGCTCCAGCCTTCGGGGTGGATGGCCCGAGGCGAGACCAGCGGATGGGCGATGATCTTGCTGGCCATGAAATCCCGCTCCACATAGCCGCCGAACAGATCGTCCGGCCCGTGCACGTTGAGGGCGCGGGCCTCCTCTGGTCCCTTGAGGGTCTGAGCAGGCACCAAATAACAGCGGTGTCCGGCGTGCAGGCGCGGATCGAAGTCCCCGCCGTATTCCAGACCGCGAATGCTGGCCAGCCAGCGGGCGATGAACCGGGTGGTTTCGCGCTGGTGCCGTGGCGCCCTGGGGTTATTGATGTGGGACAGAACGATCGGCCGTGGGGTGACGGGCATGGCAGTTCTCCCTGCAAGCGGCACGAAAGAGGCTGTGCGTGAGTGAATGACCATGACGACCGGGGCCAGTTCGTCATGGACGGGTCAACGCCGACGATGGCTTGCCTATAGTCAACGGCGATCGCCCCTGGGAGTCACCACCATGCTGAATGCGGCCCTGCAGCGCTTTTCCCGCCTGGAGCTAGTGCCCTCCGCCACCCCGCTGGAACGCCTGGAGCGTCTCTCCGCCCACATGAACTGCGACATCTGGGTCAAGCGTGATGACCTCACCCCTCTGGCCATGGGCGGCAACAAGGTTCGCAAGCTCGAATACCTGGGCGCCGATGCGCTGCGGGCCGGCGCCGACTGCCTGGTGACCGCTGGAGCCATACAGTCCAATCACGTGCGCCAGACAGCCGCTCTGGCCGCCCGGCAGGGCATGGCATGCCACGCCCTCCTGGAGAATCCCCTGGGCGCGACACAGGCCTGCTACCTGGGCAATGGCAACCGACTGCTGCTGGACCTGTTCGGCGTAACGGTAGAAACGGTCGCCACGCTGGGCGATCCGGACGCCCAGCTGGAAGCGCTGGCCGAGCGCCTGCGTGCTCAGGGCAAGCGACCCTATGTGCTGCCCGTGGGCGGTTCCAATGCCTTGGGTACCCTGGGCTATGTGCGCGCCGGGTTGGAGCTGGCGCAGCAGATTCACGCCCTCGGGCTGCGCTTCGCCGCCGTGGTTGTCGCCTCCGGCAGCGCGGGGACCCAGGCAGGTCTGAGCCTGGCACTGGCCCACGGAATGCCGGAACTTCCGGTCATTGGCATCACCGTGTCGCGGCCGGCAGATGCGCAGCGCCCCAAGGTCATGGGGCTGATCGAGCGCTGCGCGGCCCTGCTGGGCGTCGATGTGCCGCACCCGCTACAGGTGCAGCTGTGGGACGAGTACCACGGCCCCTGCTACGGCGAGCCAAACGAGGGAACCCAGGCGGCACTGCACAAGCTTGCGCGGTGTGAAGGGCTGCTGCTCGATCCGGTCTACACCGGCAAGGCCATGGACGGCCTGCTCGACGGCATTGCCCTGACTCGTTTTGCAGAAGGTCCGGTGCTATTCGTACATACCGGTGGTACACCCGCCCTGTTCGCCTATCACCCCGCCGCGGGCTGAGTTTGCTCGCAAGGCCGTCTGTCATTTCAGTGTCATCACCGCGTGGGTTGGGCGAACTTCGTCCGTCAGCGCCTGCCTCACCTTCAACGCGGCCACGGGATCAAGGAAGAGCGGATCAAGTTTTTCCGCCGCTGGCCGCCAATACGGGTGTGGGTCCGTTTCTGACGGCGGCCGGGTTGCGGCAAGCGCAAGGCGGACCTCGCACCAATGGAGGTCGAATGGAAATGGACATGCATTCGCGCAACGCCACCAAGGCCCCTCCCTGGAAGGCTGTCGGTTGCCATCAGCTGGATCGGATACCGCTGATCGAATTCGACACGCTGCTACGCCCCTTCCAGCGGGCCGTGATTCTGGCGACACATCCCTTTGACGAAGTGCTTGCCTGCGGCGGTCTGCTGCAGATTCTCAGCCTGCGCGGTCATGCCCTGCAGCTGATCTCAGTGACTGACGAAGCCTATGGCCCGGACGATCTGCCGCAGGGACGCAGCGTCGCGCAAGCGCTGGAAAATTCCGACTCGCTGCGCCGCCTGGGCATTCCGCCACTGCAGATGAAATGGGTGCGCGGCCGATTTATGCCGAACCAGTTGCGCCCCGACAGCCTGCTGGACTTCCTGCTGCGCTACCTGCGCCCCGGTGACGTGGTCTTTGCCCCCTGGCGGCTGGATGGTGATCCGGACCGCGAGACAGTAGGCCGTGGTGCACACGCGGCTTGCGAAATGCTGGGGACTCGTCTGGTGGAAATGCCTATCCAGGCCTGGCAATGGGCATCCGGCGAGGATGGCAACCTGCCCTGGCGGCGTTCATGCAAGCTGGTACTTGATCATCCGACGCTGGCGCGCAAGCGCCACGCCATCAAATTCCAGACATCCGGACCGATGGACTGGCTTGCGTACCGGTCCGACGAGCGCTGGCATCTGCAACTGCATTACGAGCTGTTCATTCTCTGATCGGGCGTTGGATGCCCCTGCCAAGGAAAGGGCAACTCCGCTAGACTTGCGTTCATTTTTCCGGGCTCGCTTGCCCTTGTTGGAGTCTTCATGGAGAAGCTGAAAACCGCGCCGGCCGTGGATGCCGGACAGCTCAAGGGCCGTACTGGCCTGGCGCGTATTCTCAATGCCACCGGTTATTCGATGGCCGGGTTGAAGGCGGCCTTTACGGGGGAAGCTGCCTTCCGACAACTCGTCCTGATCAATCTGGTGCTGATCCCCCTCGCTTTCTGGCTGGATGTTACCCGCGCCGAGCGCGCCATCCTGGTAGGGGTGGTGTTTCTGGGACTGATCGTGGAAATCCTCAACTCTGCCATTGAGGCCGCGGTGGATCGCATTTCCCTGGACATTCACCCGCTGGCCAAACGCGCCAAGGACATGGGCAGCGCCGCGCAATTCCTGGCACTCAGCCTGATCGCGCTGGTCTGGAGCACCATCCTGCTCTGAGGTCGCGTCCTCGTGTGCCCGATGTCGGGCGCATGAGGCGCAACGTGGCGAAAATACGCCCATTTTTGTTAGTCCGGCGGCGAACGCTCGCCAACTACCTGACTCGTCTGTTCAGCTGAAAACCCGCGCTCACCCTTCGATACGTGCGTTCGCCGCCAAAACGGAATCATTCTCCGCCGAAATCAGGATTAGTTACGGAACCTGGCACAGGCCTTGCGAAATGCACCCGCCCGACCGTGACCGCAGGTTCCGGCCGGAGCTCCTATCCCCAGAACAAAAAAGGAAACTCCGTGATCAAGACAGTCCTGGCCGTCTGTCTCGGCATCGCCACCCTGGCGGGTGCCGTCGAGGCGCAAGCCGATCCGATCCTCATCAAATTCTCCCACGTGGTCGCCGAAGACACCCCCAAGGGCAAGGGGGCACTGCTGTTCAAGCAACTGGTCGAAGAACGCCTGGGCGACCAGGTGCAGGTTGAGGTGTTCCATAACTCCAGTCTTTACGGCGACGCCGAAGAACTGGCCGCCCTGCGTGACAACAAGGTGCAGTTACTGGCCCCCTCGCTGGCCAAGTTCGAGACCTATACCCGCCAGCTGCGGGTCTTCGATCTACCCTTCCTGTTCGATGACCTGGACGCGGTGGACCGCTTCCAGAAGCGCGCCAAGGGGCGGCAGTTGCTGTACTCGATGGAGCAGCACGACATCCTGGGGCTGGCGTACTGGCACAACGGCATGAAGCAGCTGTCCGCCACCCGTCCGCTACGCCTGCCTGAAGACGCAGCCGGTCTGAACTTCCGTATTCAACAGTCGGAGGTTCTGGAGACCCAGTTCAATCAGGTAGGCGCGCTGACCACCCGTCTGGCCTTCTCCAAGGTGTTTGATGCATTGGCCAGCGGGCAGGTGCAGGGAGCGGAAAACCCCTGGTCCAACGTCTACAGCCAGCGCTTCCACGAAGTGCAGCCGTACATCACCGAGAGCAACCATGGCGTGCTGGATTACATGCTGGTCACCAATGCGCGCTTCTGGTACGGCATCCCGCACCGGATCCGCACGCAACTGGAAGCCATCATCGACGAGGTGAGCTATGCGGTGAACCGGGAGGCCGCCCGGCTCAATGCGCTGGACCGGCAGCGCGTGGCGGAGTCCGGGCACAGCCAGATCATCAGCCTGAGCCCTCGAGAACGCGAGGCTTGGCGGGTCGCCATGGAACCGGTGTGGAGGCATTTCGAAGCGGACATCGGCCCCGACGTGCTCAGGGCCGCGCGAGCATCCAATCTGCGCGAGGAGTAGGCCCCGTCGGCAACTAGGGTGGACAACGTGTTCCTTGTCCACCGTTACGCTGAGGTCGCGCTCCGCTGGCGGCCAGACAAAGCGATGCCCTCCTACTTCGCCGCTTTCAAGGCCGCTCGGGGTCGCTCAGTTCCCCACTTTCCCAACCACCACCCAGCGCGGCGATCAGCTGTACGCTCGCACGCAGGCGGTTGCCCAGCAGGCTCAATGCGCTGCGCTCGTTGTTCAGCGCAGCCGCCTGCACGATCACCACACTGTTGAAGTCTACGGTGCCGGCCCGGTACTGGTTCCCAATCAGACGCAAGGATTCGCGCGCGGCAGCCACGGCTTCTTGCTGCAACTGCTGCTCGCGCTCCAGCACACTCAACTCGACCAGGGCGTCCTCCACCTCCCGAAAGGCATCCAGCACCGTCTGCCGGTACTGGGCCACCGTCTGGTCGTAGGCCGCCTCGGCCCGTTCCAGCTCGGCGCGCCGGGCACCTCCATCGAACAGCTCCAGGGCCAACGCCGGTCCCAGGGACCAGTAGCGATTCGGCAGACTGATCCAGTCGGCAAAGCTGCTGCTGCGGTAACCGCCCAGCGCTGAAAGGCTGAGATCGGGGAACCAGGCGGTCTTCGCCACGCCGATGCCGGCGTTGGCTGCCATCACGCTGCGCTCGGCCGAGGCCACGTCCGGGCGACGTTCCAGTAGTTGCGACGGCAGCGCCGGCGGAATATTCGGCAATGCGGGGAGCCCGGTGCGAGCGACAATCGAGAAGCCGGCGGGCGGCAGACCGATCAGCACGGCGATCGCATGCTCCAGCTGGGCGCGCTGCCATTCCAGATCGACGGCCTGGGCCAGGGTGCTTTTCAGCTGGGTCAGCGCCTGGCTGACGTCGGATTTCGGCACGATGCCGGCACGGTACTGGTTTTCGGTCAGGCTCAGCGATCGCTGGTAGGCCTCCAGCGTGGCTTCCAGCAAGCGGCGCTGCTCATCGAGCACGCGCAACTGCAGGTAGTTCTGCACCAGTTCGGTCTGCAGGCTGAGCCGCGCGGCGGCCAGGTCCGCCTGGCTGGCCTGGGCGCTGGCGCGTTCCGACTCCAGGGTGCGACGCAGCCGGCCCCACAGGTCCAACTGCCAGTTCAGGCCCAGATTGGCATCGTAGGAATCCCGTCGACTATCTGACGTCACGCCTTGCTGGGAGCCCGACCCGATGGAGCTGCGCCCGACCTCGGCGCCGGCGCTGACGGTCGGATAGAAGGCTGCGCGCGCGCCGCGTACCAGTGCGCGCGCCTGACGATACTGCGCCTCGGCAGCCGCCAAATTCTGGTTGGACACGTTCAGGCGCTCGACCAGCGCATCCAGCTCCCAGTCGTCGTACAGCGACCACCAGGCACCGCGCTCCAAGGCATCGGCGGGGGCTGCCGGCTTCCAGCCCTGCACCTGGCGGTACTGCTCGGGTACGTCCAGTTCGGGACGCTGGTAATCGGGACCCAGGGCACAGGCGCTAAGGCTGCTGGTCAGCAGGGCGAGGGTCAGAAGTCGAAAGGAAGCGTTCATCAGGCGGCATCCACTGCGGTGTGCACGCGCCGGCGGCCGAAGCGCTGGCGCAGGCGGTCGAAATACAGGTACACCACCGGCGTGGTGTACAGGGTAAGCAACTGGCTGAGCAGCAGTCCGCCGACGATGGCCAGGCCCAGCGGCTGGCGCATCTCGCCGCCTTCGCTGCTGTCCAGCAACAGCGGCACGGCGCCAAGGATGGCCGCCAGAGTGGTCATCAGGATCGGCCGGAAGCGCAGCAGGCAGGCCTCGCGGATAGCGGCCAGCGAGTCGCGCCCCTCGCGTTCCAGCTGCAGGGCCAGGTCGATCATCAGGATGGCGTTCTTCTTGACGATGCCGATCAGCAGGAACAGGCCGAGCAGCGAGATCAGGCTGAACTGACCGCCGGTGAGCTGGATGGCCAGCAGCGCGCCGACCCCGGCCGAGGGCAGTGTGGAGAGGATGGTCAGCGGGTGCACGTAGCTCTCGTAGAGCACGCCCAGCACGATGTAGACGATCACCAGGGCGCCGAGAATCATCAGCGGCTGGCCCTGCTGGGTCTGCTGCAGCATGCCGCCGGTGCCACCGATCAACCCCTGCACCTCGGTGGGCAGGCCGGCCCGCGCCACCGCCTCGTTGATTGCCGCCACGGCCTGATCGGCGCTGTAACCCGGCGCCACCGAGTAGCCGATGCTCTCCGCGGCGAACTGGCTCTGGTGGCTGACGCGGTCCTCTTCCAGGCTGCGCTCCCAGCGCGAAAACGCGGACAGCGGCACGCGGCTGCCATCGGCGGCGATCACCTGCACCCGGTCCAGGGCTTCCGGATGCTGGGCATAGCGCGGATCGATCTCCATCACCACGCTGTACTGGTTGAGGGTGTCGTAGATGGTGGAAATCTGCCGCTGGCTGAAGGCGTTGTTCAGCACGCTGGTCACCATGGCCATGTCCACGCCCAGGCGCTTGGCGGTTTCGCGATTCACCTGCAGGGTGATCTGCTGGGCGCCCTCGCCCTCGCTGGCATCGATATCGGTGAGCTGTGGCAGCGCGCGCAGGGCTTCGCGCACCCGGGGCAGCCAGATACGCAGGTCATCCAGGTCGCTGGCCAGCAGCACGAACTCGTTTTCCGTGCTGCGCTGGCGGCCGCCGATCTGCAGGTCCTGGTTGACCATCATGAACAGCCGCGCGCCGGGGATCTTCGGCAGCTCGCGACGCAGGCGATCGACCACCGCCTGCGCGCCGATGCGCCGTTCGGCCAGCGGTTTGAGGCGCACCATCATGAAGGCGTTGTTGATACCGCCACTGCCACCGATGAAGCCGGCCACGCTTTCCACCGCCGGGTCGGTCAGCACCGCCTGGCGAAACAGTTCCATCTTCGGCTGCATGACCTGGAAGGACAGGCCGTCATCACCGCGGATCATGCCCATCAGCAGGCCGGTGTCCTGCTGCGGCAGGAAGGTCTTGGGCACTGCCACGTAGAGATAGACGTTCAGCGCGATGGTACCCAGCAGCAGGAGCAGCATCAGACGGGTGTGGCGCAACGCCCAGTCCAGGCTGCGCGCATAGCCGGCAAGCACCCTGCCCTGCAGGTGCTTGCCGGCAC